>JAJPJN010000164.1 GCA_021324185.1 Terriglobia bacterium
CGTCGTTCTGTCACGCCTGCTGCTCGGTTTGCAGTATTCGAAACATAAAGATCTGAAAGCAGTGGCTGCAAATCCCCACGGCCCGATTCTGGTGATCGGCGGTGCGGGTTATATCGGTTCACATACGGTAGATCTCTTACTTGCGCAGGGGCGCAAAGTGCGCGTATTGGATCGCCTGATGTACGGACTCGATCCCATCCGTGACTTTAGAGGCCACCCGAACTTCGAACTGATTGAAGGCGACGTCACGGATGTCGCGAAGTTGACCATGGCGATGACGAACGTATCTGCGGTGGTCCACCTTGCCGGCCTGGTCGGCGATCCCGCATGCGCGGTGGATTCTGAATTTACCAGACAGACCAACATCGTCGCTACCCGCATGGCAAAGGACGTAGCCCAATCCATGGGTGTGCGGCGGTTTGTCTTTGCATCCAGTTGCTCCGTTTATGGCATTTCGGAGAAAGAAGTAACTGAGCTGGACGACTTGAATCCGGTCTCGTTGTATGCGCAGACAAAGATCGATAGCGAGCGCGAGTTGCTCCATTCGGTTCGCGATGATTTCTTTGTAACTATTCTGCGCTTTGCAACCGTATTCGGACATTCACGGCGGCCCCGCTTCGACCTGGTCGGCAATCTCTTTACAGCGCAGGCCATGACCAATGGATTGATTACCGTTATTGGCCCGCAACAATGGCGGCCTTTCATCCATGTTCGAGATCTTGGCCGCGCCATTGTTGCTGTGTTGAACGCGCGGCCAGAAGTGATTCAGGGCCAGATTTTCAATGTGGGCGACAAGCGGCTGAATATGACGATTCTGCAACTTGCCGAGCGGGTCAAGGCCATTACGAGCAAATACCGCGACGTTCAGATTTCCGTACGCGATGACGCGGGCGACCGCCGCAATTACGCCGTCTCATTCGATAAGATTCGCAACGTGCTGAACTTTGAGGCCAAGACCTTGCTGGACGCCGGCATTGAAGAGATGGCGAATAACTTCTTGACTGGTAAGTACCAGGATTACAGGCTTTCTATATACAGTAATGTCGCAACCACAAAACAGCTTCTGGAAGAATTCTATGATCCGGCTGAGATGTCGAAGCTGTATGCCCCTCTTGCACTCTCAGGCCGCGCGAGAGCATGAATAAATTGGAACTTCTTACCGGCGATATCGCCGTAGACGACAGAGGGGAAGTTGGGTTTGTTAATGACTTTGCATTTACCGGCGTCAAGCGCTTTTACACTGTAAAGAACCACAGACAAGGTTTCGTGCGTGCCTGGCACGGCCACCAGCGTGAAGCCAAGTACGTAACTGTGCTGGAAGGCGCCGCACTGATTGGAGCCGTTCAGGTGGATAACTGGACGAACCCGTCAAAGGATGCTCCGGTCGCGAAGTATGTGCTGTCGGCAAAGAAGCCAAAGGTCCTTTTTATTCCTGCCGGGTATGCAAACGGCTTTATGTCGCTCACCGAAGATACGCGTCTGGTATTTTTTTCAACTTCTACCGTGAGTGAAAGCTCAGGTGACGACATTCGCTTTCACGCGCGCTACTGGGACATCTGGAACGTCGAAGAGCGTTAGTTTGCCCTTACCTTCTTTCGCGGTCGTGATTCCGATGTTTAACGAAGAGGCGGGCGCGGAAAACTGCGTTCATATTGTCTGCGCGGAGCTAGCGCGGCTTCCGAATCGGACGACATTGATCGCCGTGAATGATGGCAGCCGGGATCGAACAGGTGAAATACTGCGCAAGCTTACGCCGGTTGAGCCGCTACTCACGGTCGTTGAACATGTTAAAAATCGGGGCTACGGCGCGGCCTTGCGCACCGGCCTGGAGCGGGCTGCTGAGGACGGATATGAATATGTGCTCTTTATGGACAGCGACCTGACCAATCATCCAGACGATATTCCCCGTTTTGCGGCCAAAATGGCAGAAAATGCCGATATCATCAAAGCCACGCGTTACAGCGGCGGCGGGCGCGTTTCAGGCGTTCCTTTTTATCGCGTCGCCATTTCGAAAATCGGCAACATGGTGGCACGGCTTCTTTACCGGCTGCCGGTGCACGATTGCACCAATGGATTCCGGGCCGGCAAAGTGGAGATCATGATGAAAATGGAATTGAACGAAAACCGGTTTCCGATCATCATGGAGGAACTGTATTGGTCGAAGTTTTTGGCCCGCCGCTTCGCCGAAGTTCCGGTTGTGCTGACGAATCGGACGGGCGAACAGCGTGCGACCAGCTTCAGTTATAGACCGCGTGTCTTTTACGACTATCTGAAGTACCCGGTTCGCGCATTTCTTGGAATTCAACCCGCTGCGCGTTCCCGTACGAGCGGAATCGCCGCAACATAACTTTTCGACAACATGACTAACACCAAAAACGTCCTTATTTTGGGCGCTTCCGGAATGCTCGGCTCCATGCTGGTAGATTATCTATCGCAGTCCGGCCCATTCCGCATTACTGGAGCTGCCCGCGCTGCGTCCGGTTTGCTCGATCGCCTTCGTGCTATCTATCCGAATGCCGGCTGGGCAGAATTCAATTATGACCTGGACACGCGTACACAGGCGTTTGACTCCTGCGGCCGCTTCGATTGGATCATTAATGCAATCGGGATCACTAAGCCATTAATTCGGGATGATAATCCGACTCAAATTGAAAATGCCGTGATCGTCAATTGCATGCTTCCGCACGACCTGGGGCGGTATGCCGAGCGCACCGGCGCGCAAGTGCTGCAAATTGCCACGGACTGCGTGTATTCCGGCGCAAAAGGCTCTTACACCGAAAACGACCCGCACGACGCTCTTGACGTTTACGGAAAAACCAAGAGCATAGGCGAGAGCTGGCAGCCAAATGTTCATCACTTACGCTGCTCTATTATCGGCCCGGAGCCGAAGGATTTTAAGTTCCTCATTGAATGGTTCCGTCGACAGCCGCAAGGGGCCAGTGTAAACGGATTTACGAATCATAGCTGGAATGGAGTTACTACGCTGCATTTTGCGCGATTTTGTCAAGGCATCATGTCCGGCAATATAGAGATGCCACATCTGCAACATATTGTCCCTTCGGGAACCGTCACTAAGGCGCAGATGCTTCGCGATTTCGCCAAAGCATACGGCCGCGAAGATATCGAAATAATGGATGTCGAATCAAAAGCAATAATCGACCGCACGCTTTCCACTGCTTATCCGGAGCGAAACCGCGCCATCTGGCAGGCAGCAGGTTACGACACGCCGCCGACGGTATCCGAAATGATCGCCGAATTGGGAGCTTATCAGTACAAAGGCGCCAACGCACTCGCATGAGCGACGGAAAACTTGCGTTCGTATTGGGAATTCGACCCGACGTCATTCGCGCGGCGCTCATTCTTGAAAAGCTGCGCGAGTACTCGGACATGGAGACGGTCTTCATTTGGTCGGGCCAGCACTATTCCGACAATTTGAAGTCTATATTTTTCCGCGAGTTGAATGTGGCTCCGGCCGAAATCGACCTGGGCTGCCGCGGAGAGAGCGACGCGGAGATTGTCGCAGCTTTGATTTCGCGATTGTATCCCGTGCTCGAAGGCCTTCGGCCTGCCGCTAGCGTGTTTTTGGGCGATACCAACACGACGACTGGCGCCATCTCTTCGGCGCTTTTGAATATTCCGATCGTGCACATTGAAGGCTGCATGCGCTCTTACGACTGGCGCATGCCGGAAGAGAAATACCGGACGACCATCGATCATCTGTCCGACGTCATTTATGCTTATTTTCAAGAGTATAAAGATCAAGGCGTGAGAGAAGGCCTGAATCCCGACAACATCGTTGTTGTCGGCAACCCGATTGTGGACATTCTCAACCGTTACTACTTTGCTCAACGTGAAAAATACTCCGAAATGGCGTCAGAGGAGTTTTTTGCGCAACGAGGCATACGGAAGGGGGAATACTACCTCATGACCTGTCATCGTCGTGAGAACGTTCATAACCAGGAGTCTTTGGAATCGATTTTGCAATTGGCCAGCAAGGCAGATGCTCCTGTTTATTTTCCGGCCAGCTACCGGACGCAAAAGGTTATGCGCGATTTCATCATCCAATTACCGGAGAACTTACTGGTGGTAGATCCCATCGGCTATGAGGAATTTCTTTGTTTGCTGGTCAACTCGCGCGGTGTGCTGACGGACTCCGGCACCGTAGTGGAGGAAGCCTGTGTGCTCGGCGTGCCCAGCGTGCAGATGCGGCGCTCTACAGAACGTCCTCAGGTGTACGATGCGGGCGCGAGCGTCAAGTTCGATCCGTCTGATCCGCACAACTTCCCCCCGGACCTTGTGATGCGAAAGCTACAATCACTATTCGGAAAAAGATGGGAGCACAACCTCGGTGATGGCAAAACTTCCGAACGCATTGCGACAGACCTGCACCGCCGATTTGTAGAAAACGATTTCAACCGGCACAAACCGACCGATTACCGCATTACCATAGCACGGTCGTACCGGGGAGATGGCCTTATCGTTTAGCTGGCGTCGCTAACTTCGAAAAGCCGAACCGCTTCCACTGCCACAGCGCCAAGCAGAGCAGGATGATAGTGACAACAGTAATGTACTCGCCGATTCTCAACGCCACCGGCGCGTAGCGGAACTGGATGACGTGCCGTCCGGCCGGCAGTGCCACGGCTCGAAATGTCACGTCGGCTCGCGCCAGATGAATTGGATGGCCATCTAAGTAACTCCTCCACCACGGAGTCCAGCTATCGGTTATTATGAGAACTCCCGGACTAGGGAGATCACAGTCGATGCGTACTAAATCGTGATGATAGGCGGTAATCTTGATCTCTGATTTTTCATCAGGCTGCGGCGCTGTTGAGATACCCAGCTTTTGAACCTGTTGCAACAGAGAAACATCCGTTGTAGACGCCATGTCGTGTATGGAATCGACTCCGCGCGGCAGTTGATCGCCATAGGTCAATTGCCGCACGACAAAGGCCCGGGGCATCGGATGAGGATTTTCGAAGATAACGCGCACAGAATCGCCGTTGACCACTCTGTATCCAAGCGCCGATAAGCTGGCAATGACGTTTAAGAAGCCGCGATCTACCACCACATACCGGACGCCTGCGAGCGATAGTGCAGTGTCGTTCAAAACATACGTGCTATCGGAATTGGGAAGACTCAGGAACAAACCCGTCCCGATGTAATTGTGGTAAAAGTTTTCGTACCAAGCTGGTACACCCAGATTCGTATCGCCCAACTCGGGAACGCCGAGCGCAGAGCCCCAATTCGGAAATATGCCGCTCAGGCCGACATTGAGCACACGATCTCCGGAAGGATTTGGAATTCGTGATTTCACCCAAGCAATGGAAGCGGGTGGATGAACATCGCGGCTCTCGCGATGGGGCCTCAGCCCGTTCATGTAGAACACACCTTCGCCAAGCATTAGAAGAACAAGCAGCGGCTTGGCCCAGCGCAGAAATTTCGGGCGGCGCGCCGAATACAGCAGAAGACACGTGGTGGCCAGAAGAAACCAAAAAACAAAAATATAGACGTGCTCCCAATGAGCATTAGAGATGCCTGCGTGCCCGTAGACGAAAAAGAATGAACATGCGATAACAGCAGCGACAAAAATACTCGGGAGTGATAACGAATTTCGCGCTGATAATGCATCGAGCCCGAACCCCGCCAGAAAGGAAAGCGCGAGGACTAACATTGCGCTCCAGTACGTGTTTCGAATGAAACTGAAAAAGGGAAGCTTGTCAATTAAGGTAAATGGTGGAACACCGAAAATCTGGCCGAATGAGACGAAAACACATACAAAGAGGACGATCACAACCAGCCTCCAGCGCCGCCGCACGAAAAATGCGTTCGCGGCAATGAGCGACGCGGCTATCCCGATGTACTGAATTTCCATTTCGTAGTGCCCAGGCAGCGCGCCGGAGGGTATATGCATGGCGCGCTCTGTTTCCCAAATGTGCTTGGGAGTAAATAGGGAAATCAGATTGATGAGACTGTACCCCGGCGTTTGCCGGGCATTATATTCGTTCAAATTATGCAAGTAGCCGAGGTGCGCAGCTATTAGAGGGCCATATAGAAACCCCAGCAGGCCGATCCCAAAGAATGCAATCACGCCAATCAGCGCTAATTTCTGATACCAATTGGCAAATGCACTTTCCCAATTGGCTGCTATAGTTACGCCGTAAACGACGATTGCGCATAGAACTGCAACCGGGAAAAACGTATTTGCAAAGAAGCAGGCGTGAGCCAGGATTGCAATCGTGATGCTCCACCGGTTCGGATTAAGAGTTACTGCCAGACACGCCAAGAGTAGGATAGGGGCCCAAAAGTAAGGCTGGGCAATAGCGGTGTAGAGATTCGAAAGCGTGAAGCCATTTAAGAAATAAACAATACAGGAGGCCGCTGCACCGGCAAATGATAAATCAAAGAACGTAATACATATGCGCAGGACCGAGTAACACGAACACGCATACAGCAGCAACAGCACGAACGTGAATACACGGGAACTTCCGCCCAAAGCTGCAGTCAGAAATGAAAACGGAGAAAACTTTATATCTGCTACGGTTTCCGGACCGACCGTACCGGCTGCACTGTATGGATCCCAAAAGGGCGACTCTCCGGACCGCAAGCAGTGCGCGAGAAATAAAATAGAAGGCTCAAACTGAAATGCAGCAGAGCCAATATCGCCCTGGCTATCGATCACGCGGCGACCGGGGCGCTCCGGAAGAAGCGAGGCGGGTGGAGCACTGCCGCCCGGACGCTTCAAAATGTCGGTGTAATCGATGGGCGCGAGCGATGTCCGCAGGAATATGACATCCGCGAATAAAAAGCAGACGAAGACGACGGCCGTCAACCAGCAGGTGGTAGCGGTGGCGTGCTGGCGCACAAACGAAATCGTTCTTGATAGTCCGTGACTAACCGCTCGCCCTACATCGGTTCCGGTGCTTAGGACGACGGGCGAGGAAGCGATTTTATTTACGCGTAACAACAAGCACCCGAGTCCGGAATGAAGCTAAGCCGGAGGGAAAGTATTCGGATCGACCCCGCTCATAATATCCATGTCCGGTCCCGTTGCGTGTATTTCGACGATATTTTTCGACGGATCGTACGTTACCGTTGCGTTGTTCTTCAAAAATTTCGGCAGATCGGCAAGCGGGAGAGATTTGGCATTTTGCCCCGGTAGATTCAGGATAATGGAGCGAATAAGGATGGTCGCGCCGGACGCTTCCGAAGGATCAAAGCGAAGACTCTGCAGCGGCGTCGCGACTGTGAACTTATACTGATGCCAAGCGCCCGGAACAACAGGCTCGCGCTGCGGGGAGTTCCACATACTGTTCGAATAAACGATGAAACGCGTGCCCTTGGAAATATTGGCATCAACGGTGATGGTGCCCGTTGGCTGAAGCGAAGTAGTGGCAGGCGCGGTCTGGGTTTGTGCAGTTGATTCAGGACTTTGCTTGGAGCCGCATCCTGCTAGAGCGAGCAAACAGATGCCGGCAAGCGCAGCTATGGATACGGAAATCGGCTTTTTCTTCATTTTCGTCAAAGAATTAGTATAAATCGTCCGCCGGAACAGAAATGGGGCGCAGAAAAGCTATGGTTCCCGCGGATGGGGACCCCAGATGAAGCGGCAACCCCGCCGAATTTGCGGCTGCAAGAATAGGAATATGGTCGACTCGAATGAAATAGTTCCGTTTTCCTGCGATCTCTCGAATAGTTAGCGTTAGCGTGTAATCGCCGAACTGAACAGGTATAGATGCCCGAGCGCCCTGCTGCGGCGCCGCAACTTGTAACTCGATTGCTTCCGCTTTGCGCGCGTCCCGATCTGTGTTCCGAAGGCCGGAAGCCGCCGGTATGTACCCCAAATCGAGATTGTCGCCAAGCATTTTGGCCCAGTATGCGTAATCAGGTTGTTCGCCAGAGCCGGCACGCTGCAGGACTTGATACTTGCTGTCACTTACTACAAAGCGGTAATGCTCCAGCACATACGTATAGACAAGCGGGATTCGGACCTGATCTGGCACGCCATCGAAGATATCGGAAACTCGATCCCAGAACACGTACTTCGGCCGGTGCTGGTCGAGCCATTCCACCGTTTTCTGCTGGGCGTAAATGGGAGATTCGTTATAGACGTTGGTGTAGAACGGGACGGGATTCTGCAGCAGCAGGTAGATCAAAGGCTCATTGCCAAGGTTATAGACAGTCTCGTTTGCGTTCACCGGAGCGATAGCCCGCAAATGATCGCGAAGTTGGGCGCCATTTATGACCGCAGGCCCGAACCCGGCAAATTGAAACAACTGCGGCGCGAAGTAAGCCTGATCGGCAACTGCCCAGCGGGAAGAATCAGAAAATGTAGCTTCGACGTTCCCCGCAGTATCGGAGACGCGCTGCAACTGCGGCATCAAGCCGCCCTGCCAGATGGCGGCATCCAGGATGAAGCAGAAGAACAACAGCCCGGCGCTGAAGGAGAGCCAAGCCGCCGCACGCCGCGGCGCGATTCCTTCCACCCGTTGAAACACCAGGAGCACAACTCCGAAAAGGGGAATCGCGATAATCTGCGTTTCAATGCCCGGGCGGATGATCTGCTTCTGCAACATCATCCACGACAAAACGCCGAGGCTGAGCGGCAGAAAGGCATAGATGCTGCGCCGGGCGGCGGGCCAGATAACATGCACAATGCCGGCGATCACGAGGAACGCGATCAAAAACAGGAGCGCGCTTGATAAGCCCGTTCGGAATGAGACCCAGTCCGAAATGGGCGCGAGAACAGCCCCATAGGCGGCACTATCGTTCACCTTCGATATAAAGGTCCACCATTCGGCAAGTTGCGAGTTCTTGTAAAGATCTGCGGCATACATTGCGAGTCCAAGCACCCCGGTAGCGATTCCCAGGGCGATGCTCTTCAGCAGCCGGACGCGATACTGCTTTGCAGGCGCAAAGAGGACGCCCGCAACGATCAGTAGAGCACTTGCCGGCGCGGCAAAGATTGCCTGGCTGGCTTCTTGCCAAACCACATAAGCGAAAAATCCGCCGAGAAGCGCGAAGTAAGCCAGACTTGCCTCTTCCACTGCAACCGCGGTGATGAGCACAAGCCCGAAGCTAAGAAAATATCGCGGGCTCGCGCCAGGCCAGAACACGTGCGCACACTGGAACAAAAAGAATAAGACGCCACAGGCAAGTAAGATCCAAATTCGATTGCGAAATACCTTCAGACCGAACCACACAAAAACCGCAACTAGCAGCAGGTCATTCAAAAACTCAACCAGCACGTCGGGGTACAGCGGCGCCAGGCGATCATAGAAAGCGCCATAAGGAAACCAGTAATCGCGAAAAGGAAGTTTACCGTGGAAACGAAGAAACTCCCAGGTAAGCAGATTTTGTGAATCGAAATCCGTGGGGTGGGGATTAATGGCTGCGCCGGCCAGATATTGATGGGCAGGCGGCAAAGTAAACAACGCGCAGATCAGAAGGACAACAGTAAAAAACGGGATAGATACTTTGCCGCGTTCGGGTGTAAACGGCGCCCGTGCTGCTGGATTTTTTCGCAGCCATAGAAAGCAAATGACGGCGGCAACAATGACACCCGCAGCGATGCCGAAATTGACTGCGTGTAACTCCTTGCTCAACGACAGCCCCGCATAGGCAGCCGCTCCGATCGCGCTGTCGACTGACGGCAGACTGCCGCGCGCCTGCAAAAGCCCTAACAGCAGGAAACGGGCGGCGAATAGGGCAGCGATGATGCTGCCGGCGGCAATCCAGGGCGAAACTGAATTCACCCGAAAGCAGATGCCAAACAGCAGGATGAGAGCTGCAAAGAAAAACCAGAAAAGCGTCTGGGCATCGAGGTGTATATGCTCCAGCAGCGGATGAGAACTGCCGGCTTGGATATCTTCCGCGCTCATCAGATATCCACCGGGAGCATCGCTAGTGAGCAAGATTGTTCCATCCGGCTGAAAAGCGCTGGTGATGTGGCTGCCGATCCAGCCCTGCAGTTGAGAAACTGGAATGGCGCTTACGCGTTTTCCGTTGCTCACGGCAATTGAACGTATAGCGGCACGCGAGCCGGCGTCGGGCAGATCGAAGCGCAGAGCGGTTATGCGCGCGGGAACCGTGAATGCGTATTGAGCCCACTGGTTGGGCGTAACCGGCACATCCTGCGGTTTTTCCCAATTGTTGTTGTAGTAGACGCGGAAAATAGAGTCATTTGTGATGAGCGCGTCGACGCGCAGGGTAGCGTACTGGCCTGCGATCTGGCGCCGTAAGTAAGCGCCTGCGATGCAGCCGAGGACCAGCGCCACCAGGCAGATCAGCCAAATGGGAGTTGCTTGCCGGGGCCTCGGAGGAGGCAAACGGAATCGATCAGAAGGCCGCGCAGGAATAGTAACGGGGTTGGAATTCAAGCCGGATTTGGCTCCTCCTCAACGATGCCTTTAAGAACTCTTTACCCCCGGCCGGGATTCATCGTACATGGCGTGAAATCGGCTCTCTACCCCACTGAGGTAGAAGAATTGGCTCCCCGACATGGATTCGAACCACGATTAACGGCTCCAAAGGCCGCTGTCCTACCATTAGACGATCGGGGATTTGATGCGAAACCAGTTTAGCAAGCGGGGCAGGCCGGCCTGGGGATCACCAATCTGAATACAGACTGCCGTCGAGCGCCGTTTTATCCGAACCGCTGCGCACATCGAAAATCCCGGGCGCGCTGTTCGAGCCTCCTACGGGCGTTTCTTCCATAATCACGCGCCAGGTCTGATCCGAACCGGTCATCGGATCCTGAGGAATCTGCCGGAGATACCCCTCCGTAACCAGATCCTGCAGGCTTTGCGGGGCTTGCTGCTTATCGACGGTGTATTCGTCGATCATGCTGCGCAAGGTGAAGAGGTTATTGCGCAGCACGCTCTCTTTGGCTCGAGTGATGGACTTCGAATAAATCGGCAACGCGATGGCCAGCAACACAGAAATGATGGCCATGACAACCATCAACTCGATGAGGGTGAATCCCCGGATGGCCCGCTTGATCTTTACCAGCCGATGACTAATCTTCTGCATCTACCACTGCGAGTACGGAGTACCGTCGCTCCCCTTATCCAACGATTTGGAATACACATCAAAGACGTTTTGACCGCCCCATGAGGTGGAATCCGGCTCATCCTGCATGCTTCGCTTGCCCCAGTCCGCATCCCCGGTGAATGGATCTTTGGGGATTCTTCGCAGGAAGCGGATTTTTCCCGTATCTCCATTGCCCGAAATTTTGTTCGCCAGCTTCACGCCATCCACCAGCGACTCGAGCGTGAGCGGATAGCAATACGCGTCGGGATTGGTGGCCTGAAGCTTGCCGGCATCACAGTAGTCCTTATATTTGTCGATGGCGGCGCGCATGTCGTCCAGATCCCGGCGCAACTCCTTTTCGCGCTGCCGGACGATCTGGTGCCGGGCCAGCGGCACGGCCATCGTGGAGAGAATCAGCAGAATGCTGAATGCCACTATGAGCTCAACGAGGGTCAATCCCTGCTGGCCGGCGCGCCGGGGCTGGGGCCTACTCTCACAATTCATCTGTACTGCAAACACCATTTTACGGCTTAACAGGAACCGGCGGTGCGGTTCCCCCAGGAGGCTTTGTCCCTGGCTGGGACGTTGCCGGCAACGGCGTCAGCGGGGTCGGGGGCGGCACAGGGACGTTCGGATTCGCCTCGGGTACCGGCGGCGTAGTCGAAACCGCAGCTCCCTGCGGTTTGTATTCCACGCGCGTGTTGCGCTCGGTTCCGGCAAAGACACCCTCGTCGGCGACATGGCTATAATCCGGTGCGCGAATGATATGCGGAATCAAGGCGAGCAGGATCTGGTTATCGGTGTTGGTCCTATTTTTGTTCCCGAATATATAGCCGAGCAGCGGAATATTGGCAAATCCGGGGAATCCGGACAGCACAGTCGATAGTTCCTTGTCGTTCAAACCGCCGAGAAGGCTCACTTCGCCGTCCTTCATGCGGATATCAGCTTCGTCCACCTGCTGCCCGATGATGGGCTCCTGTATGCCGGCGATAGTTTCGGTATTGAGCACGTTGGAAATTTCGACTTTGACGTGCATGCTGATTTCATCCGTTCCGTTCACGTGCGGCTGCAGATCGATATTGGTACCGACATCTACCTGCTGGAATTGCGTGGTCGCGTAAGGAATGGCTCCGGGGGTGGCGACAGCGGAGTTCAACGAACCGGAGACGTAGGGAATTTTTTGGCCGATCTTCAGCGAGGCTTTGCCGCCATCGGTGGCGCGCAGTTGGGGCCGCTGCATAACGTGATTGCGTGTGTCGCTCATCAGCGCCTGGACCAGAGTGTTGGGGAGAATGGTCGAATAGTCGGCCGAGGAAAGGCGCCGCAGGTTGTTGAGCGTGACGGCGTTGGTTGGGGTGGTGCTGCCTCCGGTTCCTGTGCCGGTTGTACCGCCGCTTCCGGTACTTCCCGTGGAGCCGCTGCCGGACGAGGATGAGCCCGAGGATGAGGTGCTGGTTGTGATACCCGGGCGAGGCGTGAAGTTAACCGGCGCGGAAAACCCTCCCTGGCCGAGCAGTGAAGCGCCAATATTGGTTGTGAATGTCTTGTTCACCTCCATCACGATGACATCGAGCAGAACTTCGGCTTTCGGACGATCGAGATCGTGGATGACTTTCTCGGCGAGTGCAACGGCGTCTGGAGTTCCACGGACGATAATCGCGCTTTGGCTGGCAACCATCATGAGGCCCTGGTTGAGCTTTAACCCCTGCCTGATGCCGTTGAACAGATCGCTCATTTCCTGCGGCGTCGAGGCATTCTGGATGTAGAAAACCTTTACCACTTCATCCTGATATTCGGTGCGCTTGGGCTCAGTGTTCTGAGTAACAAAGATGGCATTGTGGCTGACCGGTTTCCAAAACGTGTTAGTTTCGATTGCAACATAGTTCAGCGCATCTTCGAGAGTGACATTGTTCAGATCCAGGTTGAAGTTCCTGGTGGTACCGGTGTCAATGCCTTGCGGATCGAAGAGGACATTGATTCCGGCCAGCTTGCCAACGCTTTCATAGAGCACGCGCGACGGCTGATTGTTAATTGAGAGATGAGTGATGAGCGCGGTCATGGGCCGAAGCTGAGGCGGGCCCTGGAGCGAGTTGATGCGCTGTTCCATCTGCTGCCGGGCCTTTTCTGCCGGAGTCAGCACAGGCGTACCGGCGGGCAGCTTGGCTCTTTCCTTCAGCATTTCGGTGGTTTGCTGGATCTCTTCGACGGCCACGGGTGCGGATGGATTGTCGAGAAACGCTTTTTGAAACTCGAGCAGAGCCTGATCGAGCTTCTGTTCACGCCGGAACTCGCGGCCGGCTTCGAGGTGCGCCTGGGCTGCCTTCACGCGCATGCGCTGATCGGCAATCTGATATTGCGGCTCGTTCGGATCGGCGTCGACGGCCGAATCGTAGTCGGTCAGAGCGGTATCGAAGTCGTTTCGTGCTTCTGCTTTCTGTCCTAATTTGTAAAACTTGTCGCCCTGGCGATTGCGGGCCTGAAGCGACGGAACGGCCAGAGCCCACACGCATAGGACGGCAATAAGGCTGCGCCACTTTATGCGCCAGCCCACAGGAGGATGGTTGCCCGATTTCGCGTTGGAAAGATTCACCTTAGACGATTCCAGCCCGTGTTAGACTACGAAGCGCAGAAGCTCGCTCGAGCGCGTTGCGTAAGCCGCACACTTATAGCTAACGGCGATTCGACACTTTGCCTCAAGAAACACTGTCGCACGGACCCTCTAATCCTCTCCTTACGAAATCCAAGACGTTGCAGGAGGGCCGGCCGTGCAAGTGACTGTCAGATTTGGCGAATTTCCGAGTAATAAGAACAGACCGGCATCCGGATGGCCCAGGAAGCAGCAACGAAGATTTTGAGCGACAACCGCGCAGCGGGGCATAATTACCATCTGCTAGAGCGCTACGAAGCGGGGCTGGTGCTGACCGGAACGGAAGTTAAATCGGCGAAGTCGGGCAAAATCCAGTTGAAGGAGAGCTATGCCGAAATCAGTGGGAATGAGGCTTGGCTGATGAACGCGCACATCAACGAGTATTCACACGGCAATATCATGAATCACGCGCCGGTCCGCAAGCGGAAGCTGCTGCTGCACCGGTCGGAAATTGAAAAGCTGGCCACTGCGACGCGCGAGAAAGGCCTTACGCTGATTCCGACGAAAGTTTACCTGAAGGCGGGGCGCATCAAAATCGAGATTGCAGTAGCCAAGGGCAAGAAGTTTCACGATAAGCGCGAGGCGACCAAAGCAAAGGAGATGCAGGCCGAGGCTCGGGCGGAGATTGCCCGGCGGGCTCGAACGTAAAAGAGGATGCAAGTTCAAATTGAGACGACACCGATAGACAAGCTGGATGTGGATGCGGCAGCGGTGATCTGCTTCGAGGAAGAAAAGGCAAGCGTGGGCACCGCTGTGGCGCCGCCGCAGCATGTGGACCCGGAGATTGCGAATCAGAGCGGTTGGATGGCCGAACTGAGGGCCAGCGGCGAGTTCACGGGCAAGTTATACGAAACCAGCATTCTTCACCGGCCGCAAGGAGTGGCGGCCAAGAGGGTGGTTGTAATTGGAGGCGGTAAACGCGGGAAATTCAGCGCGGTGGAGGCGCGGCGCGTCGGCGGATCTTTAGTGCGCGCACTCAAATCGAAAGGCGTGAAGAGCATTGCGCTGCTTTTGGAAGCGAGCGAATCGGAGCATGCGGGAGCGGTCATCGAGGGCGCTTTGCTGGGCGGCTGGGAGCCGGATGCGCTGAAGACCGATGCCAAAAAGAACGAGAACCAGATACAACAGTTCACGGCCGTGTTGTCCGAAGCGGCTGCGTACCCGATCGAAAAGACGGCGCAGCGCGCAGAGATAGTCGCGGAAGCGCAGAATCTGGCGCGCAATCTCATTAACCAACCGGCGAACCTGCTAAACCCGGCTGCGCTGGCGGCGGCAGCGGAATCGGTCGCGCACGAAGCCAATCTGCAGTATGAATTGCTGGATCGAGAGGCCATGAAGCAGTTGGGAATGGGCGCGCTGCTCGGGGTTGCGCAAGGGAGCGCAAACGAACCGTTTCTGATTGTGATGAAGTACCGTCCCGGACGGGAAGAAGGCGGCAATCATCTGGCGCTGGTGGGTAAAGGCGTAACTTTTGATACCGGCGGCATTTCGATTAAGCCGGCTGACGGCATGGAAAAGATGCGCTATGACATGGCGGGGGCGGCGGCGGTCATTGGCGCCATGCGGGCCATTGGACAATTGAAGCCGGCTATACCGATAACTGGCTACGTACCGTCGGTTGAAAATATGGTCAGCGGAAACGCACAACGGCCAGGCGACATTGTTACTTCTCTTTCCGGAAAAACGATAGAAATCCTGAACACCGATGCCGAAGGACGATTGATTCTGGCGGACGCAATTACCTATGCGATTCGGAACGGGGCGACGCACATTGTGGATGCCGCCACGTTGACGGGCGCGATCGGCATTGCTCTCGGGCATCATAATGCCGGAGCATTCACCAACAATCAGGATCTGTTAGATCGTGTTATGAAAGCGGCCAAAGAAGCCGGTGAAAAGGTTTGGCAGCTTCCGATGGATGACGAGTACAAGGACTATTTGAAATCGGCGTTTGCCGATCTGCCAAATGTGGGCGGCCGGCCAGCGGGAAGCATAACCGCAGCCTGGTTCTTACGGGAATTTGCGGAACCAGCGCCCTGGGTGCATTTGGATATTGCGTCAACCGCGTGGCTGGACGATGCCAAGCCCTGGATGTCGAAAGGGCCCACAGGTGTTGGGCTCAGGACCTTCGTGCAGCTTGCGCAGGATTGGGTTCCGACGATCGTGCAGTGAGTTCGTTGACGGCCCCGATTAGCTTCGTAATCATTCACGAGTGATGTCGTCTAGGAGTTTTTAGACGAATCGGGAACTGTTCGGTATGCTAATTCGGCGGAGGTAATCAGGATGCAACTTCGTGTTCTTGCGTTTGTGCTTGCGGGCGGCAAAGGGACGCGGCTTTACCCGCTCACAAAAGAACGCGCGAAGCCGGCGGTGCCGTTTGGCGGGCGCTATCGCATCGTCGATTTCGTTCTCAGCAACCTGGTCAACTCGGGGATCTACTCGATTTACGTACTGATCCAGTTCAAGAGCCAATCGTTGTTACAGCATCTGCGGGAAGGCTGGGAGGTCAGCGGGCTTCTCAAGAACAATTTCATTATTCCGGTGCCGGCGCAGATGCGCTCGGCGCAAGAGGACTGGTACCGGGGCACGGCGGATGCAATCTCGCAAAATATCAACCTGATTGAACAGGCAGATCCGCATGTGGTCGCGATATTCGGGGCCGATCACATCTATCGCATGAACATACGGCAGATGATCGAGTATCACGTCGAGAAGCGCGCGGGTGTCACGGTGGCCGCCATTCCTGTCAAAAAGGAACTGGCGTCCGAATTCGGTGTGATTGAAACCACACCGGAAGGCCGCATCGTCGGTTTCCACGAAAAGAAGCCGGATGCGCCCACCATGCCGGATGATCCCAGCAGGGTCTATGCATCGATGGGCAATTACGTGTTCTCTACCGACTTGCTGCTACGGGAGCTTTACGAGGATCAGAGGAACGAGGAGAGCTCGCACGATTTCGGCAAGGATATTTTGCCCTCGCTGATCGGGCGCGCGGACATGTTCTCGTACAATTTTCAGACCAATGTGATCCCGGGCGATCCGATCGGGTCTCCGAATTACTGGCGCGACGTCGGGACACTTGACGCCTATTACGAGGCAAGTATGGATCTGCGCGCCGTTTCCCCGGAATTAAATCTCTACAACCGGCAGTGGCCGCTGCGAACGGCCAGTTACTACGATGCTCCAGCGAAGTTTGTATTCGATGAGGATGGGCGCCGCGGCATGGCAATCGATTCAATCATTGCCGGGAGCACGATCATTTCCGGCGGGATGGTGAAGTGCTCTGTTCTGGGCCGAGGCGTGCGCGTCCACACAGGCGCATATGTAGAAAGCGCGGTTATTTTCGACAACTGCGATGTCGGGCGGCGGGCGAAGGTCAAGCGCGCGATTTTAGATAAAAACGTAAAGATTCCAGAGGACGCCACCATTGGCTACGATCTCGAGGAAGACCGCAAGAAATATCACGTGACCGAAAGCGGCATCGTCGTGATTGAAGGGCACCAATCGACAGTCGATATCGCGACCATTCAGGTGTAGCCGGAGCCGGAGCGGCAAGCAAAAGGGCCCAGCACCAAGTCGAAAATACCAAGAATCCCGGTTTCGGACAGTAACCAATGACGGTTCGACCAGTATATTGCTTCGAGCCCATGGAACTTTTCGCAAATATTCGGTATGCCATTCGCGGGTTCATTAAAAATCCGCTGTTCACGGCAGTTGCGGCCGCTTCGCTGGCCTTCGGCATTGGCGCGAACGCAGCCATTTTCAGTTTGCTGGACCAGGTGATTCTGCGGCTGCTTCCGGTGAAAAATCCGGAGCAACTGGTGCAGTTCCGGATGCAGGGACAGCACTATGGCAGCAACTGGAACATGAACTCCATCTCGTATCCGATGTATCGCGATTTCCGCGATCACAATCAGGTGTTCTCGGGCATGTTTTGCCGCTTTCCGGTGAGTGCGAGTCTCGGTTTCGGCGGGCACACCGAACGTGTCGAGGCGGAGCTGGTCTCGGGAAATTATTTTCCGGTACTGGGCGTGGGCGCGGCTTTGGGGCGGATTCTGACGGCAAAGGACGATTTGTTTGAAAACGGGCATCCGGTTTTAATGCTCAGTTACGCTTACTGGCAGTCGCGCTTCGGCGCGGATCCGTCACTGATCGGCAAAACGCTGGTGATCAACGGGCGCAACTTTACGGTTGCCGGCGTTGCGCAGCCGGGCTTCGACGGTATGGAACTGGGGCAGGTGGCAAAAATTTTTGTGCCGCTGCATATGAAACCGCTGATGACCCCGAACTGGGACGGGCTCGAGAACCGGCGGCAACGCTGGGTGAATGCGTATGGACGGCTGAAGCCGGGCATCACGCGCCAGCAGGCGCAGGCCTCGCTACAGCCGTTTATGCACAGCATGCTGGAGATGGAGGTGAAGGAGCCGGCGTTTCGCAATGCCTCCAACTACGCGCGGCAGCAGTTTTTGAAATGCTGGATGGAACTTCTGCCGGGCAGCCAGGGCCGTTCGTATATGCGGCAGCAATTGACGAAGCCGTTGTGGCTGCTGCTTGGCATCACAGCGATGGTTCTGCTGCTGGCTTGTGCGAACCTTGCGAACCTGCTGCTGGCGCGGGCGGCGGCGCGGAGCAAAGAGATGGCAGTTCGGCTGGCGATCGGGGCAGGGCGCGCCGCAATCGTGCGGCAATTGCTTACCGAGAGCCTGTTACTTTCGGCACTGGGCGCGGCTTTGGGACTAGCGCTCGCGTGGGTGGCGGATCGTTTGCTGCTGGGCGTGTATCTGCCGTCGCAGGAGGCGGGAATCAGCGCGACGCCGGATTTGCGCGTCCTTGCATTCACGTTGGGATTAATGGTGATCACGGCAATTCTCTTCGGGCTGATACCTGCACTGCAGAGCTCGCGGGCCGATGTTGCCGACACCTTGAAGGCGCAGGCAGGATCAGTGGTGGGCGGGGGCCAAATCGGCTTGCGCAAATCTCTGGTGGCGGCGCAAGTGGGACTCTCTCTTCTGCTGCTGATCGGGGCAGGGCTGTTTGTGAAGACGCTGGCGAATCTGCGCGGGCTGGGGCCGGGCTTTTCACCCGAACGGCTGGTGGGGTTTCAGATCGATCCGACGTTGAACGGTTACGACGCGCCGCGCACACGAATTCTCTATCAACAACTCACGAATTCGCTCGCGGC
>JAJPJN010000152.1 GCA_021324185.1 Terriglobia bacterium
CTTTGGGACTCACCTCCGCGACCGCTCAGGCTTCCAGTTCTGCTCCGTATTACGGCGGCCCCTGGACCGGGCAGGTGTTCAGCGCATCGGGACTGGCCAAAGCGAATCTGGCGACCGGGTCCGTGGGGGTCTCGGCCAGCGGCAACGCTCCGTGCTACTCAGCCGGATGCTCGTATACGACCGCCAGCAGCGCGATAGCGCAGATCTTTGACACGCTCACGTTCAAAATCGCCGGGGCAAACAGTTCGACTGTGACCGATATTGGCATCCAATTCGCGATCGAAGGCACAATCAATCCGGGAGCGCCGACAGCTCCGGGGGTTATCAGCCCGTACGCGGCTATGAACGGGGATTTGAAATTCGGGGGCACGGGCACAGTCCACTACAACTTCAATTCAGATTCAGGCAGCCCCGCGAATGGAACGGTTTCGAACGTTGGCGGGTGGGTATCCAGCAGTGTTGTTTCGCAGTCTCCGAGCAGCTTTCTATTTGACGGCGTCTATGCTTTGGACGGGGCTACAGCGACGGTCCCGGTGGTGCTGTCGCTACAATGCGTGATCCAATCGGGGAGTTGCGGCTATGCGGATACGGCGGCGATCAGTTTCAGTTTGCCTTCAAACGTTTCCTTCACGTCCGATTCCGGCGTGTTTCTTACGCAGGCGGCAACGGCTGCGCCGGAGCCGGCGTTTTGGCCGGTGCTGGGCGGGGTGCTTCTGGTGGTTGGGGCGGTGGGGTGGAGGCGGAGACAGCGATCAGCGGTCAGCGGTCAGCGATCAGCTTAAGGAAGTAGGAAGACGGGGGGGCGCCGGCTGGAAATATCTACGCCCTTCTGTTCAAAGCTGGCGTCGAAATCGGAATCCTGAGGCTGGCCGGTGCCAATTGGGATGTTCTTTGGGACGAAACCCCTAAACTTGATGGTTCCGAGCCGGACTGCGAAGTAGTCTTTATAGGACAAATCGTGGAGCCACTTGTCGGAGCCGGTGAACTGATGTTTGTTGCCCGAGACCGGAAGCTTTGCGCTTCCTTGAAATGGCGCACAATCGTAGTACAGGATCCGATAGATCTCTTCATTCGGACCGACACAGGCATGGGCAATCTTTTCGATGTAATCGGGCTCATACCGGTAGCCGGCTTTCCTTGTGTAGACGCGGACATGCCCGCCATCAAGCATCACAGCCACTTTTTTCATGATCGTAAATTTAAAAGCCCCTCGGCATCTGCCGAGGGGCTGCATAGTGCTCGCCTACGAGCGTAGCGGATAAACCTGCAAGCGGTGACTAAATCGCCACCACTCTCTGAGAGCAATTATCGTTCAAAAACTCTCAATCAAACAATCTTTGGGGCAACGTTTTCCACAACTATCTGTCCTGCCTGACATTAAAGCATTCACGAGATCGGGGCGGGGGCAGGAAGCAAGGAAGTGGGAAGACGGAAGACGGAGGCGCCGGCTGGAAAGCCGGCGGCGGGCTGGAAAGCCCGCCCCACAAAGCGAGAAGGGAAGCCAAGGAAGCAAGAAGCAAGAAGCCAAGGAAGACGGGGGGCGTAAGTGGTCTGGTCGGTTATACTTTAAGTACCAGCCCTCCGGATTTCCTGAATGACAAAGCGTTTTAAATGGACCATCGTTGGAACTTCGACGGTTATCGTTGTGTTCCTTTTACTGGGCGCCAAGAACGGCCGTGCCGTTGCTGCCGATGATGTTTACGGGCATTTAAAGGTCTACTCGGACGTACTCGGCAAGATCAAAACCGATTACGTAGAAGAGCCTGACATGAAGAATGTCACGCTGGGGGCGATTAATGGCCTGCTGGAAGCGGTGGATCCGTTTGCGAGCTATTTGAATGCCGATCAGTACCGGCAATATGAAAAGAACCAGGACTCGGCGAGCGCGGGAGTGGGATTGATCCTGGCCAAGCGCTACGGGTATGTGGCGGTTGTGGATACGCTGCCCGGTTCGCCGGCGGAGAAGGCCAACATCTCGAATGGCGACCTTATTGAAAGCATCAATAATGTTGCGACGCGGGATATGCCGCTCGCTTACGCCGAAGAGTTGCTGCGAGGCGCGCCGAACTCGAAAGTAGAGATCACGATTCTGCGCCTGCGCAATCCCGATCCGCAAAAGATCACGTTGACGCGAACCGATGTTCCGTTCCCGGATGTGTCGGCGAAACTGCTTCCGGATAATGTGGGCTACGTCCATGTTGCGAGCCTGGCGGCGAATCGCGTGGCGGAAACGAAAGCAAAAGTGGAGCAACTGAAGACGCAAGGCGCCAAGTATATTGTTCTGGATCTGCGGCATTGCTCGACGGGCCAGCAGGAAAACGGAATCGCGCTGGCAAACCTGTTTCTGGATAACGGCGAGATCACGTATCTCGAAGGGCAGAAGACGCCACGGAAGGAATTCGACGCCAAGGCGCAGGACGACGTCTGGAAAGGCCCGCTGGTTGTGATTACCGATCGTGCGACGGCGGGGGGCGCGGAGATTGCGGCTTCCGCATTACTCGATGACAAGCGGGCGCAAGTGGTGGGTGAGCGCACCTACGGCGACGCCAGCGTGAGGCGAACCATTGAGATGGAAGACGGCAGCGCGGTGATTCTTTCGGTAGCAAAGTATTATTCACCGGCCGGAAAAGCGATTCAGGATACGGGCGTGGTTCCCACCGTGCAGATGGCAGAAAACGACAATTCGCCAGAGCTGGATGAAAACGGCAATCCTATTCCGGGCACTGCGCCGAAGAATCCCGAGGACAATTTGCTGAAGCAGTCTGTCGATCTGGTGACCGGGAAGACTACCATTTCGCAATTGATGAACGAAACGAACGGGCCCATCATCACGCCTCCGCCGGTTGTTTCCGGCAAACCAGGCGCGGGCGCCGTGATCAAGCAGTGAGTTAAGGACACGATGCCTCTCTACGAATACGCCTGTGAAAGATGCGGCGATCGATTTGAGGTGATGCAGAAATTTTCCGAGCCGCCCCTCACCACGCACGAAAAATGCGGCGGTCCTGTGCACCGGCTGATTTCAGCGCCAGCGCTGCAATTTAAGGGCAGCGGCTGGTATATCACCGATTACGCAAAGAACAGCTCCGGGACCTCTTCGGGCGAAAAGGCTTCGGAGAACGGCTCTACTCAGGCGAAATCGGATGCGGGGAACAAGGAAAGCAGCGCATCGAAATCCGATTCTCCGGCGCCCGCGGCACCTTCTAAGAGCGAATCGTAGCGGCGCGAGCGCTAACGCAAGACGGCGTTGAGCGAGCCTTGCCGGTAACCTTCTAAATCCAGCGTCACGTACAAGAACCCGAGCTGCCGGAATATGCGGCTGAAGGTTTCGGCGGTCTGCTCGTTCAGGGCGCGGGGAAGCTCGTCTTTGGCAATCTCGATGCGCACTAAATCGCCATGGAAGCGCACGCGGAATTGGCGAAAGCCGAGGGCGCGAATGGCTTCTTCGCCCTGCTCAATGGTGCGGATGGTGTGTTGGGTTACGGGTGTGCCGTAAGGGATGCGGGAGCTGAGGCAGGCGGCGGCGGGTCGATCCCAGGTGGAGAGACCGGCGCGGCGCGATAGCGCGCGGATCTCCTGTTTGGTCAGGCCGGCATCGACCAGCGGCGCTTTGACGCCGTGCAGGCTGGCGGCGCGCTGGCCGGGGCGGTAATCGCCCAAGTCGTCTTTGTTGACACCGTAAACGGTGTGCCGGTATCCATGGCGGGCGGCATAGGCTTCGAGCACGTGAAAGAGCTCGTCTTTGCAATGGAAGCAGCGGTCCTTATCATTCCTGACGTAATCGGGATTTTCGAATTCGTGAGTGGCGATGAACTCATGGCGGAAGCCGCATTCGCGGGCGAAAGCCTCGGCATCGCGCTTGTGAGAAGCAGGAATGGACGGGGAATCGGCTGTAACGGCGATGGCGTTGCTGCCCAAGACATGATGCGCTGCCCAGGCCAGATAGGCTGAGTCGGTACCGCCGGAGTAGGCGATGATGACGCGCTCGAGGGCGCGCAAGTCTTCGAAAAGCCGCAGCTCTTTTGAAACGAGTGCCGAGTGATCGAGGGGCATGACCAGCGCGGCCATACCCCAATCATAGCGGCCCAGCGGAAGCGCTGAGGTTTGCGGCGCGGCGGTTATTGCAGCGGCAGCTCGCCGTTTTTGCCGTTTTCTTCCTCGGACTCGGGAATGACGGAAGCGGCGGCGACCTGATCGCCTTCTTCGAGGCGTACGAGGCGCACGCCCTGGGTGGAGCGGCCGGCTTGGCGGATCTCGC
>JAJPJN010000062.1 GCA_021324185.1 Terriglobia bacterium
CACGTCCGCGCGCCGCGGCTATCCTGCCGTCCAATGAGGTTGCCGTTATTGTCATAGAACAGCGACAAGGTTCCCGGACTGCCGCTGCCGTTCTGATACTCAGGTTGAGTGCTGGCGATGAGTTGCCCAAGCGAGTCATAACTGAAGCTACGGACCTGGTATGGATAGCTGCTGTTGCCACACGTAGTGCCGATTGGCTGATACACGCTGGTCAGCTCGTCCAGCGCGCTATAGCAATACGTGGTGACAGGCTGTGACATCGCCGAATCCTGCACCGGCGCCCCGTTTGAATTTTCTATGACCTGTGTCAGGCGCCCCAGCCCATCGGTCGTATACTGCCGTGCATTACCGGCTTGATCCGTAATGGTGGCGATATTTGAAGAGTAAGTTGCGCTCACCGGCAATCCGTCCGGCGTCGTTGAGGAGGTCATCCTGTTCAAACTGTCGTATGCGAAAAACGTGCACTGCAGGCTGGAGCAGGAATTAGGGGTACCGGCGGAGCTTGTTGTCCGGATCGGGTTCGCTACGGCGCTAATTCGGCCCAACCCGTCGTAGAACTGATATGTAGCCAAATAGGTCGACCCACTCTCGCGCTTCCATATTTGAGTTGGCCGCAGAAATCCGTCGTAAATGAGGTTCGTTTGCAGCGCCTGGTCGTTGGCACTGGTCTGGTCATCTTGTTCAATGGTCCGGGTGAGCGACGGATAAGCGAATGTCGTTGTTCCGCTATCCGGCCGGGTAATTGCCGTCAACCGATCTAGGGGATCATTCGCGTATGAATACCGCGTTGAGGCATTGTTGACATCGGTAAAACTCGTGAGCACGCCAGTCGAATAGTCGTACTGCATACTGAACGTCTCCGCAGCCGATTCACCCTGGCCCAGCGGCAGCGTGACGCTGGTCAGATGAGCATAGGTGTTGTTGGCGTCGCCATATCCGAGCGAGGTAACATTGCCATTTGCGTCCGTATCGCTCACGATGTTACCCGCGACATCGTATCCGTATTGATGTCCTACGAATGAACCGGACAAATTCCACCAGCGCACATCGCTGGTCACATTTCCGCGCGGCCCACCAGGGGTGTTGAGCCCCGTGATAGTTCCGTACCCTTGAACAGCGCCCCCGTCATAAATTAACTGTCGCTGTGCGGCTTGGTTTCCCTGATTATCGAACAATGTGATGGAGGAAAGCAGGTTCCACAGGTGCGTCCCTTGCTGGCTTACTGATAAAGCCGTTTGCTTCCGTTAAAAGCGGCCACATGCCACGATCTGGAAGCCGCGAGCATTGGAGCGCTGAAGCGGAGCGCTTCGGCGGCCTCTCCAGCGCTGTTTATGTTTCGTTCATCTGTTCCGCAGTAACATCTGGAACAACCATTCTTCTGGTCCGCAATTGGGGCGGAGAGCGGAGTGAATGCGTCCAAGGAGACGATCCAGATGTCCACCAAGTTTACCCGGTTTGCCGGTTTGCCGCGCTGCTCACCCGTGCTTTGCGCCTTGATTCTGTTGGGCGCCAGTTGCGGCTTTTCTTCCGCGCAGGTTACCGGAGGAACAATCTCCGGCAGTGTCAAAGACAGCTCGGGGGCGGTTCTTCCCAAAGCGGAAGTTACCGTCAGAAACACCGGCACAGGCGCCACGCGCTCTGTCGAGGTGAATGACGACGGCGTCTGGTCGGCGCCGAATCTCGTGGCCGGCAACTACGAAATTACAGCCAGCGCCCCAGGATTTTCTACTCAGGTCAGAGCAGGCGTCATCGTTGAAGTAGGCGCCCAGGACGTAGTCGACTTTCAGTTGAGCCCGGGATCCGTTCAGACAAAAATCGAGGTCGAGGGCACGCCGCCTGCTATTGAACTCGCCAGTTCTAGTTTGGAGGCAACCGAAAACTCGACTACCGTTCGCGAGCTTCCGTTAAACGGCCGCGATTGGACGCTGCTAGCCGAGTTGCAACCGGGCGTAACGGGAGTGAACCAGAGCCCTTTGGGATTGAGCAACCAGCGCGCGAACCGCGGCCTTGGAACTCAGTTGAGCATCGGCGGCATGAGGCCGCAGGGCAACGATTACCGGCTGGACGGCATCACGATCAACGACTACTCGAATGCCGGGCCGGGCAGCATACTCGGCGTTGTTCTCGGCGTCGAGGCAGTTCAGGAATTCTCCGTCATTACCAATGACGCACCGGCAAGCTACGGCCGAACCGCTGGAGGCGTTGTCAACTCCATTACCCGCTCGGGCACGAATGACTTGCACGGCTCCGCATACGAATTTCTGCGCAACAGCGCGCTGGATGCACGCAACTTTTTCGACGCCACACACGCGCCGCCTCCATTCAAACGCAATCAGTTCGGGATAGATGCGGGCGGGCCAATCGTCAAGGACACGCTATTCATCTTCGGTGATTACGAAGGTGTTCGGCAGAACCTTACGACGACTACTGTCGATATCGTGCCGTCTGCTGCGGCCCGTGCCGGGCATCTCACCTCCGGCAACATCACAGTCGATCCAAGAGTGGCGCCTTATCTCGCCCTGTACCCGCTTCCCAACGGGCCGGTAACCGGCGATACCGGCAGCTTCACGATTCCGACTCCGCAGACTACCAACGAAGATTTCTTCACGACGCGAGTCGATTACACGCTCGGCAAGAACGATACATTGTTCGGAACATACATGTTCGATAACGGCCAGACCAGCGGTCCTGATACGTTCGACAACAACATCATCGGAACGCAATCGCGCCGTCAGGCGGCCGTGCTGGAGTACACGCATCTATTCAGCGCCGCGCTCGCCAACACCGCCCGCCTGGGCTATAGCCGTGTCGTTTCCGAAGCACCGAAGAGCCTGAAGGCTCTCAACCCGGTTGCGGGCGATACCACACTCGGGTTCCTCCCCGGCGCACCCGCAGGCGTCATCACGAATTCACAATTAAGCCTGTTTCCGGGCGGATTCGGCGCCGTCGGAGAGTACGATTTCCACTACAACTCGTATCAGTTCTACGATGATGCTTTCGCGACGGTCGAAACCCATTCACTGAAGTTCGGGTTTGCTTACGAAGACATCCGCGATAACGAACTCGGCAAAGCGAGCCCGCTTGGCCAATTCATATTCGGCTCGCTGACAAGTTTCCTGCTGGACCAGCCGGCGTCCTTTAATGCGCCGATTGGAAGCGGCATCACGCCTCGCGCGATACGGCAGTCGATTTTCGCCGGCTATTTAATGGACGACTGGCGCGCGCGATCGAATCTGACCATCAATCTGGGCCTGCGTTATGAAGCCGCGACGGTTCCGAGCGAAGTGCACGGCAAGCTCTCGAACCTGCCGTCGCTGACTTCGACCACGCCGAATTTAGGCAGCCCATTCTTTTCCAATCCGACCAAACTTAATTTCGAGCCGCGTATCGGCTTTGCATGGGACCCTTTCAGCCAGGGCAAGACTTCGGTACGCGGCGGCTTCGGCATATTCGACAACCTGCCGCTGCCCTATCTCTTTGAACTCACCTCGCTGCTGTCAGCGCCTTTCTTCGAGCTCGGCAACGTGACGACGCTGCCGCAAGGTTCTTTTCCGAAGGGCGCCTATCCGCTGCTCACCACCCCGACTCTTCGCTATGCCTACATTCAACCCAATCCTCCGCGCAGCTATGACATGGAGTGGAACGTGAATGTTCAACAGGATCTGACGGCCAGCACGGTTCTACAAGTTGGCTATACCGGGTCTCGCGGAGTTCACCTTCCTTATTTCACGAACGATTTCGATATGGTGCTGCCGGTTTCAACACCGCAGGGTTACATCTGGCCGGTTAACGGAACTCGGCTGAATCCGAATGTAGGTCAAATTGCGGGTACGATGTGGAATTCCGATTCCGTGTTCCACGCCTTAGAGGTTCAATTGACCCGCCGGCTGAGCAAAGGCGTACAAGCCGGCGTCTCCTATGCCTGGGGCAAGATCATCGATGCGGGATCGGCTTCCGCATTCAGCGATAACTATGCAAACAGCGCGCCACGGCTTTGGTTCGATGAGAGTAATGGCCGTGGTCTCGCCGATTTCGACATCCGCCAGAACTTCACCTTCAACTACATTTGGGATCTTCCAACGCTCAAGTCGGGCCCACGTGCGCTGCGGTGGGCCGTGAACGGGTGGGAATGGGGCGGCATCCTGCATGCTGCCAGCGGCGAGCCATTCACGCCGCGAATTACCGGTGACCCGCTGGGCATGAAGGGCGATCAGTTCGACCGGCCGGATGTACTGACGACGGCTGGATGCGGCGGATCTTTGGTGAATCCGGGTAACCCGCTGCACTACATCAAGACGCAGTGTTTCGCGTTTCCCACTCCGGCTAATCGCTTCGGCGATGCCGGGCGGAATATCCTGATCGGTCCGGGCATTCTGAACCTCGACACTTCCCTGTTCCGCAACATCGGTAACGCCGAAAGATTTCACGCACAATTCCGCGCCGAGTTCTTCAACGTGTTGAATCACACAAATTTCGCTTCGCCCGTCGTACCGACGAACAATACCAGCCTGTTTGGCGCAAATGGCTCGCCCATTTCGTCGGCCGGCGTCATCACCTCGACGCTGACCACATCACGGCAGATCCAGTTCGCCCTGAAGTTAATCTGGTGACGAGATGGCCGGATAACGGCTTCTTATTTCCAGGAGGAATTCTTGATCGGCAAATATTCTTGGTGTTTCAACTCTTCCCTTGTGTTGCTTTGTGGCGCGCTGCTAGCGATGCCGGGTATAGGCGCTTCGCAGACCTCCGCCACCATGGAGGCCGGCCCGCCACAACCTATTACGTTGCAGGATGCCATCCAGCGCGCCCAGAAGATTTATTCTCAGTACCTCACTACGATCACGGATACGGGCGTTGCCCGCGAGGATCTGCTTCAGGCGCGCAACGCGATGCTGCCCTCTTTTCTGTACTCGCAAACCTACTTCGGAACGGAAGGCAACGGCAAGACGCCAAACGGCAGATTTGTTACCCAGGATGGCGTTCACGTTTATCGCCTCTGGCCCACCATGCACCAGGACATTCCGGCCGGCTTCTTTACGCGTTCTTCCTACAAGCGCGCCAAAGCAAGCCTGGCATTAGCGGAGGCCAAGCAGGAGATCGCGCGCCGCGGGCTCGTCGTCACAGTTACTAAAAACTTCTACACCCTGGTGGCGGCGCAGCGTAAATACGCCAGCGCCCAGCAATCGACCAATCAGGCGCAGCAGTTCCTGGATAATGCCAGCAAACTCGAACAAGGCGGCGAGGCCGCGCATGCCGATGTAGTGAAGGCCCAGTTGCAGTTGAATCTGCAGAAGGTAGCGCTTCGCGAAGCACAACTGGCCATGGACAACGCGCATCTGGCGCTGGCGGTTATGCTGTCGCCGACTTTCGACGAAAACTTTACCGCTGTTGACGACATGGACCACCTGCCAGTAATGCCCTCCATGCCCGAGCTGCGCACCTTAGCGGCGCGTGAGAACCCGGACATCCGCGCGGCGGTAGAAACACTGCTCCAGGCCGATGCCGATGTCAGCATTGCGCGCGCCGGCTTCTTTCCCACCTTCAGCCTTGATGCTGTGTATGGCATCGAGGCAAATGCGATTGCATTACATAGCGCAGCGGCAGCGGCGAAAGATTTAGGGCCTTTGCCGAACCTCGGCTACTTCATCACTGCCACGGCGAATGTTCCCATCTGGAATTGGGGAACGACACGCAGCAAATTGAAGCAGGCAGAGCTACGGCGCACGCAGGCTCGCGCGGATCTGACTCAGACGCAGCGCGAAGCCCTGAGTAACTTCTATTCTTCCTATAACGAGGCGGAAGCCGCACGCGCGGAAGTGGATCTGCTGCGCCAGGCCGCTGATGAAGCGGCAGACAGCCTCCGGCTGACGACGCTGCGCTACCAGGCCGGCGAGGCGATTGCTCAGGAAGTAGTCGATGCACAGAATGCCCTGATCAGCGCGCGCAATTCACTGGATGACGGCGAAGCGCGCTACCGGGTGGCGGTTGCTACCTTACAGACCATTACCGGCCAGTTTTAAAGGGACCTCATTCGCGTCCGGCGAGCAGCTATGGATTGCGGCTCGACAGAATATATCCTTCATTACGCAGCGTGTGTAATAGATGCTGCTCAAAACCGCTGTCGATTTTATTCCGCAGCCGGTTGACGTAAACGTCGATGACGTTGGAAAAAGGATCGAACTCCTCGTTCCACACCTCGCGGGCGATTGATTCGCGCCGCAGAGGCTCGTCGGGATGCAGCATAAAGAGCTCCATGAGCGCATACTCTGTGGCCGTCAACCGGATGGTCCGGCCTGCTCGCCAAGCGGTGTGATCGGAGGTGTTCAGTTTCAGGCCGCAATAGGCCAGCACCTTCGGCGAGGCGCGACTGGTCCGGCGCAGCAGCGCATGAATGCGCGCCAGCAGCACGCCGAAATCGAAGGGCTTTGAGATGTAATCATCGGCGCCGCAGTTCAGCCCGCAGACGACGTCTTCGGGATCATCAAAGGCCGTGAGCAGGAGAATCGAACCAGTGACGTTGCGCGCGCGCAGCTCGCGGCAAACGGAAAAGCCATCCTTCCTGGGGAGATTCACATCCAGAATGATTACGTCGTAATCATAGAGGTACGCTTCGTTGAGGGCTGCCTCGCCGTTGTCCACAACATCCACGGCATAACTGTGTTCGCGAAGGCCTTTGGCGATGAACCTGGCCATTTCCGCTTCGTCTTCTGCTACCAGCAATCTCACAAAGACTGCCTTCCCCAGGCTGTTCTTTAAGATATCTGAACGCTGTGGTGGAAGAAGGCATGTTCCTGCCCCTGGCGACGGCGAGGGTCAAAGAAGAGTTGAAGAAACCGGACCGGTAGAATCGCTCGAGATCATGTAACCTTCGCTGCGGCGTGTATGGATCAGGCGTTGTGCGAAGCCGCCGTCGATCTTCTTCCGCAACCTGTTCATATATACGTCGACAATATTGGACAGCGGATCGAGCGCCTCATCCCAGGCGTGTTCGGAGATCTGCGCCCGGCCCAAAATCTGGCCTTTATAAACCATCAACAGCTCAAGCAGAGCATACTCTTTGGCGGTCAGCCGGATGGGCCGGCCCGCTCGCGTAACCGTGTGGTCAATCGTATTCAAGGAAAGATCCGCCACTTCCAAAATGTCGGGCCTGAGATCTCTCGGGCGGCGCATCAGGGCGCGCATACGCGCCAGAAGCACGGCGAAATCAAATGGCTTTACCAGGTAATCATCGGCGCCGGAATTGAGCCCGCTGATCACGTCGGCGGCATTGCCGAGAGCCGTCAGAATCAGAATGGGAACGCGCACCGATCGGGCGCGCAATTCACGGCAGACGGCCAGGCCGTCCTTTCCGGGCAGCTTACGATCGAGAATGACTAAATCGTATGGGCGGCTGGCTGCATACGAAAGAGCCTCGGGGCCGGTGGCCGCTATATCTACCGAATACTGCTCGTCGACAAGTCCCCGGGCGATAAAGCCGGCCATGTCGGGCTCATCTTCGGCTACCAGAATCTTCATATCGCTTCCTGAACGATGCCGCAAGGTTACGCGGGCGTAGCATCCGCGGTGGCGGAAGCGTTCACCCGCACCGCGACGACGCCCCGGCGCATGGATACAAGCGTCGCAATCAGGCCGCAGGCGGCCGCGAAGGATAACCAGACACCGGGCATCGCTTTGTTTCCGGTCTGCTGAATTAAAGCGGTGCAGATGGCGGGCGTAAAGCCCCCGAATATGGCGGTGGCCAAACTGTAGGCCAGCGAGAAACCGGAGGCGCGAACCTCCACCGGCATCAACTCAGCCAGGTAAACCACCATTGCTCCGTTGTAACTGCCGAAGATGAATGATAACCAGAGTTCGACCGCGAGCAATTTGCTGAACGAAGGCGCCGCTGCAAGCCATAACAGAGCGGGATATGCGGTCAACAATGTCAGGACCGTAAAGGTAATGAGCAATGGAATGCGGCCCATGCGGTCGGAGAGCGAGCCCATGATGGGAAGCCAGATGAAATTGGAAATTCCCACGCACAAAGTGACGATGAGATTGTCGCGCTCGGCCAGATGGAGCGCGGTGCGGCCGAAAGTGGGCGTGTAGGCGGTAATCGTATAAAAAGTTACGGTCGTCATTGTGACCAGCATGAGACCGAGGAGAACAAGCCGCCAGTTAGCGGTGAGAGAACTCAAAACTTCTGATAACGAGGGGCGCCTTTTGCGGGCGGCGAACTCGTCTGTCTCCGGCAGCGATTTCCGAATCAGAAAGAGAACCGGAATGATGAGGCAGCCTAGCCATAAGGGCACGCGCCAGCCCCAGGCGGACATTTGGGCCGGACTCAGGGTTGAGTTCAGCCAGACGCCTAAAAGAGCGGCCAGAATGACAGCCGGCTGCTGGCTGGCAGATTGCCAGCTTACATAGAAGCCCTTGCGTCCCGGCGTGGCAATTTCAGCCAGGTAAACCGAGACGCCGCCCAGTTCGACGCCGGCTGAAAAGCCCTGCACGAGCCGCCCGAGCAAGACCAGCAAAGGCGCCAACAGGCCGATGGCGGCATAGCCGGGAGTGCAGGCGATGGAGAGTGTCCCAATCGACATGAGGCCCAACGTAACCAGAAGGCCAATCCGGCGGCCGCGCCGGTCCAGATACGCGCCGAGCACGAGCGCACCGATCGGGCGCATCAGATAACCGGCTCCGAAGGCCATCAGCGCGAACATGAGCTGCGCGTAATTGTCGTTTTTAGGAAAGAATGTCCGGCCGATGGCGGCTGCATAGTAGCCGAAGACCATAAAGTCGTACATCTCAAGAAAGTTGCCGCTGGCTACGCGGATCACCGACTTGATCTTGGCTCGCCGCTCTGATTCCGTCATGACGTGATTCTCCTATGAGACAGCAGCGCCTGCCCCGCTGACTGATGACGGTAGCACCTTTCAGCTAAACGGCGCATTAACGAAGGAGCCGGCGAGGCAAGCAGGTCTCGTTCGCCGTTTGAAGAATGCGGCGCGCAGTTAATGCTCAATTTAACGGCTCACTGCTATTTTCAGGTCGCTAACTATGAAGCACACCCTATCCGTCGCGCTTTTATTCAGCGCCTTGCTCGTTACTGCTGCTTTTGCTTCACCATCGATACTGAGACTCGTTGGAACTACCGAACTTCCCGATGTTTCGGGCGACATGGACCATCTTGCTATCGACGCGGGCGGCCAGAGATTGTTTGTCTGCGCCGAGGACAACGGCACGGTACGAGTCATCGACCTCAAGACAGGCAAGCTATTGCGCACTGTTAAAGGATTCGAGACGCCGCATAGCATTCTTTTTCTTCCGGATCAGAAGGAGCTGTATATAACGGACGGCTCCAAAGGGGTAAAAGTGCTCGACAGCGATACGTTCCAACTTAAGAAAACGATTGCCACTACACCCGGGGCGGATTCTATCGCCGTGGATCGGCGGAATCACAAGCTTTTCGCAGTGGCAGGCGGTGAAGACGTGAAGATGAACAGTTCCGCAATTTCCGAGATCGACACCAGCACCGCCAAGCTAGTGAAGGAAGTGCCTGTGCCTGGCGCACACGTGGAGGCGATGGCGATAGAGCAAGACGGATCGCGCCTGTATGTGAATGTAACCGACAAAAATTATCTGGCCGTGCTTGATCGCAACGCCGGAAAAGTGCTGGCGCAATGGCACATTAACCAAGCCAGGCAAAACGCGCCGCTCGCCTTCGATGAGCCGGATAAGAGATTGTTTGTGGTCTGCCGCGATCCGGGAACGCTGGTTATTTTAGACAGCGATACCGGGAAGACGGTCGCGAGTTTTCCAACCGGCGCGCGCGCCGATGAAGTGATCTTCGATTCCACGCACCACCGCATTTATGTGCCTGCGGGCGAAGGCAAGATCTATCCGTACCAGCAAGTAGATGCCGATCACTATAAGCCGCTTCCGCCGATCGTAAGTGCTCCCGGAGCCAAGACGGCAGTGCTGTATCCCGATGGCAGCCGGCTGTTCGTAAGTGTGTCTCCGGGCGAAGGCAAGACCGGGGCCAAAGTTCTGATGTACGCGGTCGATTAGGCTGCGGCGGCCAGAGCAGGCTGTGGTTTTTTCGCCAAATTTTTGAGTTCGAGCGCTTCGGCTTTGGCGGCGGCGAGGCGATTGCGAATTTGCTGCGTTTCCTGCTTTACGTTTTGGAGTGCCTGACGCGCTGCGTGCGTTTCCTGGCGGCGGCGCTCAGCGGCTTCCTTGTGCTTTTGCGAAA
>JAJPJN010000144.1 GCA_021324185.1 Terriglobia bacterium
GCTCAGACCATCGCGACCGGCGGGGCCGGCTCATCCGGGCTGCCTGCGCTTCTGAGCGGTGCGCGAATAATAATGATGGCCAGGATCAGCAGAACAACCAGCCCGATCCCGTAAGAAGGGTTCGGGAACAGTTGTAAGTGCTGGCGGACGTTGGGCGGCGTAAATTGGAGTCCCGCCCAGACCAACCCCAGAATCGCCTCGCCCGCAATGAGGCCGGAGGCGGTGAGGATGCCCGCGTTATCTACGCGCGCGCGTTGCGCTTCGTTATACCCGCGCCGCAAGGCCACGCCATCGGCAATCCAGCGGATAATTCCACCTACGAACATCGCCGACGTGGTCCCAAACGGCAGATACATTCCGATGGCGACCAGCATGGGGCTCTTCACCTGCATCGCAATGAACGCAAATCCCAGAAGAATCCCGGTAATCACCAGCGGCCAGGGCATATCGCCGCCCACGATTCCCTGCGCGAGTAACGCCATCAGCCCGGCTTGCGGCGCCGGAAGCTGCACGTCGCCAAATCCGCTGCCGCCCGCGCGAATGTTACCCTCATGCAGCAGCACGAGAGGAAAATACATCACCAGGCTCGCGACGACCACGGCGATCAGTTCGGCAATCTGAATATTTCGCGGCGTGCCGCCGAGAATGTAACCGACTTTGAAATCCTGCAGCAGTTCTCCGGCTACGGCGGAGGAGACGCACACCACCGCAGCCACGCCAAGGACGGCGGCAACGCCCCCGACTCCTGACACGCCCAAAGAGACCATCAGCAGCGCCGCAACAATTAAGGTCGACAATGTCAATCCGGAAACCGGATTGTTCGAGGAACCGATCATCCCGCATAAGCTTCCCGAAACGGTTGCGAAGAAGAAGCCGAGGATCAGCATGACAACGGCGGCTACGATGCCGCCCACCACTTGCCCCGAAAAATAAATGTACAGGGCGATCATGACCGCGAACACCAGCCCGATCAGAGTGAATACCAGCTTCGAGCTCATGTAGCGTTCGGTGCGCCTCAACGTGGCCGTCTGTTCTGCCGATTGGCGCATGTCGCTGACCGTGCGGCTCAAGCCCGCAATCAGGCTGGCGCGCATGCGGTACAGCGTATACGCAGCGCCGACCAGCATGCTGCCAACGGCAATGGGACGCACGATGTAGCGCCACACCGCGCCCGCGAGATCGGGCCAGGATGAATCGGCCGTGTTGGCCGGCAGAAAATTGCGCAACTGCGGGCCCAGGAAAAAAATGAGCAGCGGCACCATGAGTCCCCAGGCAAGAATTCCTCCCGCAAACTGCAGCCCGGCCAGACGCGGGCCAATAATGTAGCCGACGCCGATAAATGCGGGGCTGACGCTGGGGGCGTCGAAAGTCGATATGCCGCCGGTGGCAAGAAGCCGCGTGGTGCCGGCGCCGCCGAGCCGCACCCGGCTGGTTCCCAAACTGCCGACCGCCAAAGGAAACGTCGCATCGGAGGCGAAAAAGCCGAAGCGACTCAGCAGATAGATGAGGCCGCCGAGCCCCATGTTCCAGAACAGAAACTTCGCGGCTTCTGCGCCGCGCTGGCCGGCCTTGTGAATCTCCGAAGCGGCCACCGATTCGGGGAAGGGAAGCTCCGGATCTTCCACCATCACTCGCCGCACGAGCGAAATAAACAGCACGCCAATGACGCTGCCCACCAGAATAAGAACTGACGTTTTCCAATATGCGTCGGCGAAACCGAACGAAGGCCAGACGCGCGCAATGAGGAAGGCGGGAATGGTGAAGATGGCGCCCGACGCCACGCCCTCGCCGATGCTGCCGCTGGTTCGCGCGATGTTTTCTTCAAGCAGCGATCCTTTTGCGGCCCGCAGAATCGCCATGCTGATAACGGCCGCCGGATAGGTCGCCGCCACGGTCATTCCGGCGCGCAGGCCGAGGTAGGCGTTGGCTGCTCCCAGCACGACCGTCATCGTAAGCCCAAGCAACAGAGCGCGAACCGTCAATTCCCGCAGTTCAAGATGTTCCGGTACAAACGGGCGGAACGGCTTCCCCGTATTGGTTAGCAGTGGGCTGCTCATGACGCCAGATAGATTATCTTACGGGGCGGCGAGTGGTTTGCGGCAACGCGCGAGGCAAGAAAGGTTTACTGCCGTTGATCTAAGCCGGGCGGATCACGCCTTTTTTCAGCAAAATGTTCCCGCATAGGCGCCTCTCACCGGTTGCGACGACTGCGAAAGCGGCTTGCGCGCGCTCGTAAAAAGCGAAGCGGTCGAGCATGGTGATGTTTACTTTTTTGTTTTCCGACCTGTCGAGCAGCATCTGAAAGTCGCGCACAGGTTCGGGAATCTGATCGGAGCCGCCGGGCGCCTGCATGACAGTGGCGGGATTCCCGACAAAATCGTCCAGCGGGAATAACGTAAGGACGGCTTCGAGAACCTGCGGTGCAGTCGCGCCATCAATGCGCACGAGTTTTCGAGCAAAGGTGACGGCAGGGAAATTAACGTCTACGATAGCAAGCTCATCGCCATGCCCCATGGATGCAAGCGCGAATAGCAATTCCGGGTTTAGCAGCGGATCTATATTTTTCAACATGTCATTTTTCGGTGAGGTGAAGAATCAGCGCGCGCGCCTCCTGGCTTGCCGGCTCATTCGGAGAGCACCAGTTCCTCGCATCTCCGAAAGTACTCCACGCTGTCTTCGACCAGTGCGTTCAGCTTAGCTCGATCCGGTTTGCCGTACATAGCCGGATAAGGATCGCCGCCCGGCCCGAGCGGTTCGAAGGTGACGAACTTGTTCTCGCTATTAAACCCCAGAATGTATAAAGCCCGGATGATGGTGCAGACGTCAAGCGAGCCGGCGCCCAGGGCGCAGCGGTTGCTGTCGGCGAAATGAACGTTAACCAGCATGTCGCCGCAGGACAGTAGAGCTTCCCCGATGTGGCTTTCCTCGCTCTGCATGTGGTAGACGTCCGCATTGATGTGACGAACCCCGGGGTGATTTACGGCGCTGATATAGCGCCTGGCATCCGCTATCGAGTGAATCAGGCTGGTTTCGGCGGCACGGATAGGCTCGATGGCAGCTTGAACGTGGTGAGTTACAAAAAGATCTGCGCAGCTTTGGAGCGTTTGCGCGGAACGGTCGAATTCCATCGCATCGTAGGCATTTGGCCGGCCGACGGCAGCAGGCACGACCAGAAGATACGTTCCTCCCACCGCCTGGGTGAACGGAACTTCGCGCTGAAGATAGCTGATGGCGGCCTGCCGGTGAATGGCGCGGTTGCTCGACAGATCATTATCTGCGGAAAACATGCCACAGACTCCTGAAACCTTCAGGCCGTGATCGCCGAGGATTTTTAGCGTCTCTTCCGCGCGGTAGCCGAGGTCCTGCCCGTAATGATTCCCATGTAATTCAATAAATTCGAGCCCTGCTTTTTGGAGTCTCTCTGCTGAATCAGCCAGGGATTCCATTCCAAATCCCCAATTGCTCCACGACAGATTGAGGCGCCGGGCGAACGGCTCCGGTCGTGTCTTCTTCAGCGCGGTGAATTGATCTTTGATGCGCTGGTTCTTTGCCTCGAAATTCTGCATTGCGATGGATGGTTTCGGCACAGTTCGGATTGCCCCCTGGGAAAATCAAGCGTACTGCGGGTTTGCGCATCAGTCAAGCAAAAAGTGAATCGATTAGAAAATCCCGGGCTCGGCTACATCGCGTATTTTGGTCTATAATCTAATCGATTCACTCCAAAAGTGCCGAACAACGCAAAGCCGAATGCCATTACTACACACCCGCCGTGCGTCTTCGTTCTTCAGGCTTCCTTGTTTCCTGCTCGGACTTCCCGCTCGCTGTTGTGGGACCGCGCTTTCCATCCGGCGTGTGCCTCTCGACGTCCCGGCCAATCTCCAGCGCCACGCTGTCCCGCCATCTCGCCGTCACAACCTGTATATTGATCGGCAGCCCATTTTTATCTGCGCCGGCCCGTACCGTCGCCGCCGGATTGCCGCTCATGTTCCACGCCATCGTGTAGCTGAAGCCTTCAAAGTTGCCGGCTCGCACCGATGCGCCATGATCGAGCGCCGTCTGCGTGTAAACGGGACACAGCACCGCATCGTAATCGCGAAAAAATTGCATCATGCCGCGGCGGTATTCATCCCACTGCGCCCAGCGCGCCGCAAGTTCCGATGCCGTGCAGCGATAAGCGCGCATGCGTCCCAGAAAGCCGGCATCGAGCAGCGGGTGCGTTCGCGTGCTCCCAACACTTTGCAGATACGCGTCGATTCCGTCTCCGCCATCGGCGCCGAGCAGCGACATCTCTAATTCGTACGCTTGCTCTGTGCCCGGCGGCCTCGCTTCCATAATTTCCATCGTCGCGGAAAGGTCCGTGGCGCACCTTCGCACTGCTTCGACGATTTCGGGGGAGCACGGCGCAATGCCGTTATCGGTGAAAAATGCAATCCGTAAACGGTCCCGCTTCACGGGAAAAGATTCAACCGGCGGCGTGGTGAAATCCTCGCCATCCTCGCCCTGCAGAATGTTCATGGCCGCTATAAGGTCATCGACGTTGCGCGCCATCGGCCCGATCTGCCAGAGCGCTTCGATCCATCCGCCGGCAGGTGGAACATGGCCCGTTCGCGACAAACGGCCGCTGGTTGGCTTAATACTCGCGATGCCACAGAACGCGGCGGGAATACGAACGCTGCCGGCAGCATCGCTGCCCAGCCCAAGCGGCGATCCACACGCTGCAATCAACGCCGATTCGCCGCCGCTGCTGCCGCCGGCCGTCCGGCTCAGATCGTACGGATTGTTGGTACGGCCATAGATCAGGTTGTCGCTTTCGTAAGCGAATAGTAAGTCCGGCAGATTTGTCTTGGCAATCGGAATAGCGCCCGCATTGCGCAGCCGTTCCACCAGCGTCGCATCGCGTGCCGCAGGTGCAGCATCTCTCCGGCCCCACGTGCCGGCGGTCGTCTTGATGCCGCGCACGTCAATAGAGTCTTTAATCGAAATCGGGACGCCGTAAAGAGGACCGGGCTCATGCCCCGAAACAAGCGCCTGATCGGCCGCTCGGGCTTGTTCCAGCGCCGTTTCGGCCAGGATCTCAACCGCAGCGTTGATCTGCGGATTCACTCGTTCGATCTGTTGGAGGTGAGCCGTGATCAGCTCGACACAGGAAATTTTGCGCAGACGTATGGCCGCTGCCATCTCGACTGCGCTCATACTAACCAGCGCAAGGGAATCGGATACAGCGTCTGGCAGCGCGGCCGTTTGGCGCGCGTTCTTCGAAACATTCACTCATTTCAGATTAAGATGGTGATTCGAACTCGTTTGATGAGAAGCTTTGCATTCGCCGGAATACTTGCGCCCCTCTGCGCGCTGGTGGCAATGCAAGTGGATGCCCCGCAAACAAACGACATGTTGTTGTGGGAGCACCGCAATCTCGGCAAAGCCTTCTACGAAAATCCCGACACGCACGTCCAGGCTGCGGAAGAAGAAAAGAAGGCGCTCGATCTCGCCCCGAATTCCGTGATGGATCGCATCAATTACGGCCTGGCCTTGCTGCGCGCCGGCCAGACGGATCAGGGCACAGCCGAACTGCTCCAGGCGCAGAAGCGGGATCCGTCCATTCCCCACACCTGGTTCAATTTGGGCATCGTTTACAAACACGCGGGCGAATACGACAAAGCCATCGCGGAACTGAAAGAGATGATCCGGCTCGTCCCCAATGAGCCGGTGGCCCACTACAACCTCGCGGCTGTCTATCGCGCCACCGGCAACACGCAGGCTGCGCTGCCCGAATTCCTGGAAGCTGAAAAGCTCAATCCCAATCTCGCCGGACCGCATTTCCAGCTTTATTCCATTTATCAACGTAGCGGCGATAAAGAGGCCGCTGCGCGCGAGCGCCAGCTTTTTGAAGAAGCGAAAAAGCGCAACGACGGCGCTGCGGTTCCCGAAGACATGGAATGGTGCTTCTACGCCGAACTGTACGATCCGCCTGTTCCCCGCCCTTCTGCTTTGAGCGAGCCCACCCGCTACGATGATCGCGCCGTCAGCAAAGGTTGGGATACGGCAACAACAGGCATGCTGGTCATCGATTCCGAAGGCGCAGGCGCGGCGGACCTGCTGGTGTGGTCGAACGATCGCGTTGCCCTGCTGAAGCATGGCACGGATCAGGCAACCAATACCGGGCTGGAAAATCTGAAAGGCGTCCGCGATATCGCAGCAGGCGATTACGATAACGACGGCCTCACGGACCTGTGCATCATTACCGCCCAGGGCGCCAGCATCTACCACAACGGCAAAGGCGTGTTCCAAAAGGCGCTGGACCTGCCCAACACAGCCGGCGCAACCATCGCGCTGTGGCTTGATTACGATCACGATTACGATCTCGATCTGTTGCTCTTCGGCCCCGATCCGCGCCTGATGCGCAACGATGGCCGCGGCAAATTTGAAGACAAGACCTCGAGCTTTCCTTTTGTAAAGGGACAGGCGATCGGCGCGATCGCCACAGCCGTAAAAGGCGATACCGCCGCTCGCGATATCGTGGTCTCCTATTCCGATCGCATCGGAACGCTCTATACCGATAAGCTGAACGAAAATTTCGAAGCTTCCGGCCTGCCCGCCATCAGCCGCGGCAGCGGGGAACTTGACATACAGGACATAAACAACGACGGTTTGCTGGACATCGTCGTGCACAAACCGGAAGTCTTCGCCATCTTAAATGACGGCAAGGGCGGATTCAAACTCGCGAGCCAGGGCAAGGTGGCGAATTCAGCCGTACGCGCCGATTTCAACGGGGACGGGCGCGAAGATTACGTGCGTCTGGCGGCCGACGGCTCGCTGCATCTGTTTACCAATGCGTCTTCAAATGAGAAATGGCTCGCCGTGCAGCTCGCCGGCGTGAAAAATCTCAAGGATGCGGAAGACGCCACCGTCGAAATGAAATCCGGCGCTTACTATGAGAAGCGCATTTATCACGGCGCGCCGGTCGCCTTCGCGCTGGACAGCCGTTCTCAAGCCGACACCATCCGCATCACCTGGCCGAATGGTCTGATTCAAAACGAGACGCGCAAAACCGCCGGCGGGCTTTTGAAAATTGAAGAAGCGCAGCGCCTCTCCGGATCCTGCCCCATGGTCTTCACCTGGAATGGAAAGCAGTTTCAATTCATCACCGACGTTTTGGGCGTAGCGCCGCTGGGCGCAAGCTCAGGCGATGGCAGTTACTTCCCCGTCGATCATGACGAGTGCATTCAAATCCCCGGCCCTGCTCTGCAACCGGAAAACGGAAAATATCAGATACACATCACCGAAGAGCTCCACGAAGTTTCCTATCTCGATAAAGTGCAGTTGATCGCCGTGGATCATCCCGCCGCTGTCGACATCTACACCAACGATAAATTCAAATCCCCGCCATACCCCGAGTTCCGTCTCTTCGGAGCCGCGGCCAAAATCCATCCATCACGCGCGCTGGATGATCAGGGCAACGATGTGACGGCGCAATTGAAAATGCAGGATCAAAAGTATCCCGACACTTTTCCTCACAACAGCGCCGGTGTCGCCGCTTTGCATACGCTCGATCTCGATTTCGGCAATGTGGCGCCTGATAACCGGGCCGCCCTGGTCTTGAATGGCTGGGTCGATTGGGCCGACGGCAGCACATTTTTGGGCGCCGCCCAGGATGGGACCGGCTTGATCTTTCCATACCTGCAGGTGAAAGACCCCGCCGGAAAATGGCAGACGGTCGTTCAGGACATGGGGATTCCTTCGGGCAAGCCGAAAACCATTGTGGTCGATCTGACCGGGAAATTTCTCTCCCGCTCGCGGCAGGTCAGAATCGTGACCAATCTCTGCGTCTATTGGGACGAAATTTTCCTGCTGCCCGATGCGCGCACGCCCCAAGTCAGGCTGACGCCTCTCGACGCAAGTGCTGCCGGTCTGCACTTCCGCGGATTTTCGCGCGTGATCATTGATCCGAAACGGCAGCAGCCGGAGCGCTTCCTCTACGATGATGTGCATGCGATCTCGAGCTGGAATCCGACACCGGGTTTTTACACGCGCTATGGAGATGTCACCCCGCTGGTCCGCCAGATCGATGACAAACTGGTCATCATGGGCTCCGGCGATGAACTGAAGCTTGAATATCCGGCTGGTAACCTGCCGCCATTGACCCCGGGCTGGAAACGCGACTTTTTGCTACTGGTAGACGGCTGGGCCAAAGATGCCGACGCGAATACCGCGTTCAGCCAGTCTGTCCAGCCACTACCGTTTCACGCCATGAGCGCCTACCCGTACAAACCCGATGAACATTTCCCGGACGATGCGCCGCATCGCCAGTACATTTCGGAATACCTGACGCGCCCGGCATTACGGCTCATTCGCCCGCTTGCCGGCATAGGGGCCACCCAGTAGAGCAATGAGTAGAGCCCAATGAACCGCCGTATTCAAATCGCCTGCATTGCCTCCCTGGCTGCCTTAGCTATTAACAGTGCTCTTCTCTGGGCTTTTCCGGCTGCCACAGCGTTTAATGTCGCTAATTTGCTGCTGCACATCGCGCTGGGCGGCGCGTTAGGAATTGCGGCGCTGTTTCTTTCGCGCGCCGAAATGCGCTTCACCTGGGTAGCGGCCGCCGCGCTCAGCGGTGTTGTCTTGGCGATCATCGGCAACACGCGCGATCATCGCGTCATCCTGCTTATACACGTGGCGCTCTCGCTGTGCGCGTTTGCGGTCTGGTTCGCGCGTACGCAACGGCTTCTTGCCACCAGAGGTGCGCTGGCTGCAACCGCGGCGGTTTTGCTCGGCGGAATTGCCTTCCGCTGGATTATTCCGCATTCGGAAGACCACATCGTGAATTCGCGCATCGTGCCGCTCTCGATGAACGAAGAAGGCGCGGGGCCGCGCAGCCCGTTTTTCCCTTCGGCAGCAGACACCACCAACGGCCGCCTGGTCCCTTCTTCATTCTTTATGGAATCGAAGAAGTGCGGCGAATGTCATCGCGACATCTACGAACAGTGGAAATCGTCAGCCCACCATTTTGCTTCATTCAACAATCAGTTCTATCGGAAATCGATTGAGTACATGCAGTCGGTCATCGGCACCAAACCGAGTAAATGGTGCGCCGGCTGCCACGATCACGCCGTGTTCTTCAACGGCCGCTTTGACCGCCCTATCAAAGACCAGATCGATACGCCCGAAGCACAGGCAGGCTTGAGTTGCATGTCCTGCCACTCCATCGTTCACGTCGGAGGAACCGTAGGGAATGGCGAATTTAAGATGTCCTATCCGCCGCTGCACGAAATTGCGAGCAGTCCCAATCCGCTAATGCATGGCTTGGAACATTTCGTAACCTATGCGGCGCCGGAGGCCCATCGCCGCACCTTCATGAAACCGTTCATGAAGCAAGCGAATGCGGAATTCTGCTCCGCTTGCCACAAGGTCCATTTGGACGTGCCGGTCAATCAGTACCGCTGGTTCCGCGGCTTCAATGAATATGACAACTGGCAGGCAAGCGGTGTGTCGGGTCAGGGCGCTCGCTCCTTCTACTATCCGGCGAAATCGAGCAACTGCGCCGATTGCCACATGCCGCTGGTGAACTCGCATGATCCGGGCAATATCAACGGCAAAGTGCATTCGCATGCCTTTCCGGGAGCGAACACGGCGGTTCCGTTCGTCAATAAGGACCAGAAGCAGCTTTCGCTCGTTGAAAACTTCCTCAAATCGGGCTTCATCACCGTCGATATCTTCGCGGTCAGCCCGGTGGTACGGCAGAAGCAGGACACGGAAATGATCCGGCGCGCCAGCAATGTCCCGCAACTCAACACCACCTTTGCGGTGGGCGAAGAAGCCGAACAGTCGAGCCCCGCTGTGATTCGCCAGGTGGGTGCGGTCGCCGCTCCTGCCGACATTTCCGGCGTTACGCTGCAGCCGGGGAGCACGGACAGAGTCGATGTTGTGGTGAGGACCAGAACCATCGGGCACTTCTTCCCCGGTGGCACCGTCGATGCGTTCGATGTTTGGCTGGAACTAAAAGCCGAGGATGATTCCGGGCAATGCATCTTCTGGAGCGGCGGCGTGGAGCAGGACGGGAAAGGCCCCGTGGATGCGGGAGCGCATTTCTACCGCTCTTATCAGATAGACGCTGCCGGTAATCCGATCAACAAACGCAATGCCTGGCAATCGCGCAGCACCCTCTACGCGCGCCTGATCCCGCCGGGCGCTGCCGATGTCGTCCATTTCCTCGTGCATGTGCCGAAGACAGCGCAAGGGCACATCCATTTCACCGCCAAACTGAATTACCGCAAATTCTCCTGGTATTACACGCATTTCTCCTACGCCGGAGTGCCGAAGCCGGGGCAACCCGGTTTGCTGCTCGCTGCCGATCACAACAGCTTGGAGTACAGTTTCGATCCCAAGAACATTCCACACAATGTCTCCGGCAAAATCAAGGGAGAGATCCCGGATCTGCCGGTTGTGACGGTGGCACAAGCGAACTTATCTCTTCCGGTGAGCGCCAAACCAACCGATTGGAACGCACTGGCCAAGAGCGGAACGCGAGAGCGCTGGAATGATTGGGGCATCGGGTTGCTGCTGCAGGGCGATCTGAAAGCAGCCGAGTTTGCATTCCGCAAGGCCGCAGAAGCGGATCCGCGCTACGCCGATGCGCCGCTGAACGTAGCTCGCGCACTGATTCAGGAAGGCGAGATGGACGCGGCCAAGCCGTACATCGAGCGTGCCCTGAAACTGAATCCATCGCTTGGCCGCATTTACTATTTCCGCGCGCTGATCGAGAAAGCAGATGGAAACTATGATGCGGCGCTCAATTCGCTTCAACGCGTCGAATCGCATTACCCGAAAGATCGCGTGGTCTTGAACCAGATTGCTCGCATTCTTTTCCTGAAGCGGCAATACGCTGCTGCTGTTGGTTATCTCCAGCGCGTTTGCGACATCGATCCGGAAGACGTGCAGATGCACTATACCGCCATGCTGTGCTATCGCGGGCTCGGCGATCTCGCCCATGCCCGGCGCGAGCAACTGCTCTTTGAGCGGTTTAAAGCCGATGAGGCCTCCCAGGCGATCACCGCCCAGCGCCGCATGATCAGCCCCGAAGACAACAACGAACGGCAGTTGATTCATGATCATGAATCCATGCCGCTCCCGTAGTATGCAGAACCTCACCACAAAATTTTCCGCTGTTGCCTCGCTGATTGCCGCCACAGCGGTTGTCTATGCAGGCATGCCGAATCCGGTGCAGTTTGTGGATTGCACCCGAGCCGCGGGCATCCACTTCGTCCATCACACCGGCGCTACCGGCAAGAAATATCTTCCCGAGACGCTCGGCGCCGGCTGCGCTTTTGTCGATCTGGACGGCGACGGCTGGCCCGACATTCTTCTGCTCAACGGAAAGGATTTCCTGCCGCATGGCCGGCAAACGCTTCCCGCGCTCTATCTCAACAACCGCAACGGCACGTTTCGCGATGTGACGCGCGGCAGCGGCTTGGATATCGAAATGTACGCCATGGGAGTGGCGGTAGCCGATTACGACAACGACGGTTTGCCCGACGTTTACATCACCGCACTCGACGGCGATCACCTGTTCCACAACGAAGGGCACGGCCATTTTCGCGACGTCACCGCCGCCAGCGGAATTCACAACGCCAATTTCGGAACCTCCGCCGCTTGGTTTGATTACGATCGCGACGGCAAAGCCGATCTGTTTGTAGCCAATTACGTGACCTGGAGCCCGCAGAAGGATTTGTGGTGCTCGCTCGACGGCGCTACCAAATCGTACTGCACGCCGGAATCATACAAAGGGACCTCCAGCAAGCTGTACCGCAATTTAGGCAACGGCCGCTTTGAAGACGTCACTCAAAAAGCGGGCTTAGCCGATGCAACCAGTAAATCGTTAGGCGTGGTCATCTTCGACTACAACCAGGATGGCTGGCCCGACATTTTCGTCTCTAACGATACCCAGCCGAGTAAGTTGTACCGCAACAACGGAAACGGCACCTTTACCGAAGAAGGCATGCAGGCCGGCGTTGCCTATGGAGAGGACGGCGTCGCGCGCGGCGCGATGGGCGTGGATGCATCGGATTATGACCGTTCCGGAAGGCCGCATCTGCTCGTCGGCAACTTCGCCAATCAGATGCTCGGGCTGTATCACAACGAAGGAAAAGGATTCTTTGTAGATGAAGCCCCCGCCTCCACGGTGGGCCGCGCCAGCCTTCTGAGCTTGACCTTCGGCGTCTTCTTTTTCGATTTCGACCTCGACGGATATCCGGATATTTTCGCCGCAAACGGGCATATCGAACCCGATATCAACCACATTCAGCCGAAAGTGCAGTATCGCGAGCCTCCCTTGCTGTTCCGCAATGAAGGAAATGGCCGGTTTGAAAACGTAAGCGATAGCCTCGGGGCAGATTTTCGCCGTCCCATGTTGGCCCGCGGCGCCGCCTATGCGGACTTCGATCACGATGGCGATCTGGACATTCTCGTCACCGAAAACGGCGGGCCGGCCGTGTTGCTTACTAATGAAGGCGGCAACCGGAATAACTGGCTCTGCCTGCGTCTATCCGGAACCAAGTCGAATCGAAGTGCGCTCGGCGCCGTGGTGAGAATAGAAACGCCCGGCGGCAAACAATGGCAAACCGTACACAGCGGCTCCAGTTATTGCTCGCAAAGCGATTTGGCCCTTACCTTCGGTTTAGGGAAAGAGAAAAGCGCAAATATATCCGTCGAGTGGCCAAGCGGCACCCGGCAGCAGTTTAAAGCTGTGGCTGCAAATCAGTTTTTGCAGATCGATGAATCGCGCGGAATCCTAAAGTAAATTGCCTCAGCAGGCACGTTGAACAGCGGCTTGCTTTGCTTGCAAGTCGTCCAGAAAGACGTAAAAATTAGCGCCCTCCCAAACGACTTTGGCGGTCTGGCGGTCAAATCCTTCGCCGCAAATCTCAACCTCTGCTCCTTCTGGCAGTCTGACGAGGGTTCCCAGCCGGAGTTTTCCATTTCCGTCGGGGGTGATTTGTATGGCGGGGGCATTCTTGGTTAAGCAGTAACGCTTTTCCCGTAATTCTACTGGCATTTCGGTCTCAATTACCAAGTTTGCACTCTCCGGTATTAGAGGGATTGTAGCCGTAGAAATGGTTTAGGTCAATTAAGATTTTATGCTCGTAAATACACCTATTTGTGCGGAATAGTGGTCGTAAAGGTTCGCACACGTGTGCGCGAAGCCGGTTGTGCAGCATCCATCAGCGCCCGAACATCTTTCTGCAGACCGGCCAGTTTGCTGTCCGCCGGTGCCGGACAATTCAAATCCGGCGAACGTTCGCCGTTGAACTCGACGTAAAGCGAAGAGCCGAAAGAAACACTCTTCATGCAGTGGACCTTTGGCAGCGCACTGAGCGGCCCAGCGGCTTTCAGAGCCTCAAAAAGACGCGCGCAAAGATGTGCATCGAAGCTGGTCTTTTGCGTTTCGCCGTCGCGCGGCTGAATTTCTGCTTTCCCGGAGGGATTGACGGTGATTGTCAAACCGGGCCGGTTGGTAGACCCGGTGTCGATAATGGTGGCCTGTGTTGGAGCTGGTTGCGGCATCAAGAGCATGAGAACCGATAAGAAGACGCTCGCTCCCATGCCCTATTATCGCGCTGAACGAGGCGGATCAGTTGGGAGCTGATACGCTGTGCTCGCGACCGGCGCGAGCGGCCGTCACCATCTGGCGGACTTCTGCGGCGAGCGTTGGTACGTGATAACAGTAGCCATCTTTAATGGTCCACTCTATGCCGCCGCCGTGGACCTGCTTCCCATCTTTGATCGTTTCCACACCGGTGGGATACAGCACTTTAATGTTTTCGAGCGGATTCCCATTTACTACGATCAGATCGGCAAAATAGCCGGGGCGAATGCCGCCAAGTTTTCCTTCCATGCCGAGAATCTTCGCGTTATTCCCGGTGACGTGCTGAATTACTTTGATGGGGTTAAAGCCGGCTTCTTCGTGCAGCTCCAGCTCGCGCAGGAGACCAAAGCCGTAAATCTGGTAAATAAATCCGGCGTCGTCGCCCGCTCCAATGGTGCCGCCCATGCGTTCAAAATCGCGCAATGCCGCTTCCCAAATGCGATAGTTTTCTTTCCAGAAGACCTCGTCATTGGAGGTCCAGCCGATGAAATACGACCCGTGATTGCGCGGGTTCGGCCGGAAATAGGCTTCGAGCGTGGGGTGCAGATATTCATGGAACCAGGGCTGATTCTGCGCGCGCTGCAAATCGCGGCTGGCTTCATAAATATCGAGCGTCGGCACCCAGGCAACGTTGGCCTTCACCATCGCCGCGAGCACTTCCTGCAAGCGCTTGGGATCGGCTTCGCGCCAGAGATGCCCGGCATAGCGAAAACGGTCCGTCTCGTTGTTGTAGTTGAAACCCGGCGGGAAATTTTGCACTCCGTCCGGAATGGCAGCGTCGGGAATGCCATACCAGTGCTCGATGCTGCGCGTACCGAAACGGATATCATCCCAGGCGTTTGTCTCTTCAACGCCGGCATGATGGGCCACGGGAAGATTCAACTTGTGGGCTTCGTCTTCGAGCGCCTCCATAATGTCGCGGTAGACGCCGAGAATTTTCACGCCGTCCGCACCCATTTCCTTGTATTCCCGAACGCGCGCGCGCGCCTGTTCGGGAGTCGTGGGCACGGGCGGCTGAGCGTTGAACATGGGGTAAACAAAAAATCGCGGCGCGGCGATCTCTCCCGCAGCGCTCTTGGCTTTCAGCGCCAGCGTTTTTTTGGTATCGCTGCCGACGTCGCGAACCGTCGTGATCCCGCAGGATAGCCAGATCTTGAGTTCGTAATCCACCGGCTGCGGGATGCCGCCGCGTTCATCTTGCGTATGGGCATGCGCGTTGATGAGCCCGGGCAGAACGTATTTCCCGGTGGCGTCGATTTCGGCATCGGCGGGCATGCGCTTGCCGCCGCGCCCGTTCTGTAAAGCAACCGGATCAAGCGGGATAACCGCGACAATGCGGTTGTTCTCAATGATGATGTCTTTGGGTCCGGCAGCAGGGGTCCCGTTGCCATCGATGATGGTTGCGTTCCGAATCGCCAGCCGCGGGTAGCGGGTTCCGTTCACAGGCTGCTTCGCGCTTTGAGCAAAGGCGAACAGCGGCACGCAGGACAGGAGGACTAGGTGGAGACAGCGGTTCATTTCTCGCAATGATCCCACACCGAAAAGCGAAAAGGGAACCGTTGCGGTTCCCTTTCGTCGCGTCGATCGTGATCGACCCTGGAGTTGTGACTAGATGGTGTTTTCAGTATAACTAATTTGGGTTTAGGAGGGAAGACAACGGCCTTTTCCACTCGAATGGCGCCGCCGTCGAGTTATAGACGGAGACAAAGTTGTCGTAAGCTTGTCGTAGTTGGTGAGGCGAAGTGAAACTGGCGCCGCGGAGCGCCTGGCGGCCGAGAATACTGAACCAGCATTCGATTGGATTCAACCATGATGCGTAAGTGGGCGTGAAGTGAAGCTGGACAGTAGGATGGCGCTTGAGCCAGCGGTCCTGTTTCGGCTTATGCGTGTTCAGATTGTCTAGCACGACATGGATCTCGCGGTTCCGGTGTTCGGCCACAATCTCATTCATGAAGTCCAGGAACTCGCGTCGCCGTCGACGGCTGTAGTGCGCCGTCTTCACCTGCCCTGGGGTGACCTCGAGCGCGGCAAATAATGTGGTCGTGCCGTGGCGCTTATAGCAGTGGCTGAATCCGTTCACGGGTTTTCCATACGGCAGACGCAAGTAGCCCTGAGCTCGTTCCAGAGCCTGTATCGACGGCTTCTCATCGACCGCAATGACCAGCGCATTCTCGGGAGGGTTGAGGGCCGAACTCCGGCTCCGTACTGATGCACCAGCTACGGCGCCGCTGCAAGCAAATGTTGTGCCGCCGCAGAATGCGCCAGACCTGATCCTTGCTGAAATCCGGTAATATGGGCCACGTGGCGCTCCGCGGTTTATGCGCGCTGTGTTTCGTTTTGAGAGGATATGAGGGCATTTTGAAGCTCCGCGTGTTCTGTTCTTGCGCTATGCTCATGGCTTCGTTTGTAATCGGTAGCGCCCCGGGTACGGGCACGCTTCGGGGAATCGTGCGCGATCCAGAGGGCGCGGTGATTCCCCGCGCTGCCGTTTCCATTCAGCATTGGCGGGTGGAACGGGGCGTCCCCGAGACGTTGTTAGCGAGCCGCTGATCTACGCCGGTGCTGGCGGAGACTACGCCGCCCATCTGGCTCCAGGCTCGTACGACGTTTTGGTCACCTTCCCCGGTTTTTTCTCCCGTGGCAAAGCAGGTACAGGTGAAATCGTCGAGACTGATCACACTCGACTTTGAGCTGCCGCTAAGACCGTTCGTGAAGTTTATCCAATGAACAGCAGCCCGGTTCCACGGTGCTGTGCACCGGGTCACTCAACCACGCCAGTACGTTCAGAAGCCGCTGGAAAATAGTCTGGGTTACCGCAAAGTAACCTTTGAAGAAAAGGCAGGCGGCCGGCGAAAGTCCGCTTCGAACCTCCGGCCCATGAACCATTAAGATGAACGCATGCGCCGCCGGTTTGAGTGGATGGCATGGTGGTACGCCGCCATTGGGATTGGTTTTATTCTTCTGGCTATCGATCATCTGCTAACCGGAGACAAGCTCTGGCTGGTCGGCGTGCGTGTCATTATTGCCATTGGCTTCGGGCTGCTCGCTTTGATGGAATTCAAGGCCAAGAAGCGTAACCGCTAGGCGCGTCATCTGTCCTCTTATGGAAAAGGCTGGCTTCGATCCGGGCTTAACGCAACAATACGCAGGCAATCTCAAGCGCGTCATAAATAAACAGGGCGAGTTCAACGTCTACCGCTCGGGCTCAACGTGGCGCGATAGCCACCCGTATCTGTTTCTGGTAAACCTGACGTGGCCGCAATTTTTCCTGATCTTACTGGCCGCCTACCTCGCGATCAATACGCTGTTTGCGGGCTTGTATATATGGATCGGCACCGATTCCATCTACAATGCGCAGGCGCCAACAGCCTGGAGGCGATTCGTCAACATCCTGTTCTTCAGCTCGCACACGTTGACGACGGTTGGCTATGGAAATATGTACCCGCTGGGCATCCGCGCCAATATTCTGGCGGCGTTGGAGGCGCTGACCGGCCTTTTGAGTTTCGCGATTGCAACCGGCCTGGTTTTCGGGCGCTTCTCACGGCCATCGGCGCGGATCGGCTTCAGTGACAGCATGGTGGTGGCGCCTTACAGCGGCGGCCGCAGTTTGCAGTTTCGCGTTGTGAACCGGCGGCCGAATAACCTGATCGACGTGGGAGCGCGGCTGCTGCTGATGACGGTAGAAGAGATGAACGGACGCCTGGGCAGGCGTTATGCGCCACTCGCTTTAGAACGCCCCGAAATACTGTTTTTTCCGCTGACCTGGACGATCGTACATCCGATTGATGAGAGCAGTCCATTTTGGGGCAAGACTTTTGAAGACCTCGAGCGGCTGCAGGCGGAGGTGATGGTTTTACTGAGGGGCTTCGATGATACATTCGGCCAGACTGTGCATGCGCGCTATTCCTATCGTTACGATGAGATCGTCTGGGGCGCACGGTTTGCGCCCGCGTTTGAGTTTGACCGAAACGGCAATATGCATGTGGAAGTCAACAAAGTCGGTTTAACTGAGCCGGCTGCCTTACCATAGCCGGAACCTTGACGGAACGCGCATGGAACCGGACAGTTGCATCTTTTGCGAAATTATTGCGAATGACAGGCCCGCCTACATTGTTTACCAGGACGCAAACTCAGTCGCGTTCCTCGACAGCCATCCTCTTTTTCCCGGACACGTTCTGTTGTGCCCGCGCGCGCATTATGAGACTTTGCTGGATCTGCCGCCGCACTTGAATGGCCCGATTCTGAGCACAACGCAACTTCTGGCGCGCGCCGTGGAGGCCGCTGTGGATGCGGAAGGCACGTTTATTGCGGTGAATAATCACGTGAGCCAGACGGTTCCGCATCTGCACATTCATATCGTTCCGCGCAGGCGGCGGGACGGGCTGAAGGGATTTTTCTGGCCGCGCCAGAACTACAAAGACGATGAGGCAAAGGAAGCGGTCCGGAATGCTATCGAGCGGGAAATAGGGAAATTGCAGCGGGAAAATCAGTGAGGCTTACGAAAGCCCGAGGCCAATCACGGATGAGCCTGCGCCTTTCGTGAGTGAATCAATGAGGCGCTCGCGCGAATCGACGGCCTTCTCGACGGCTGAATCGATTGCGACGCGGTAAACGATATAGCCGATGATCAGCTCGATTGCGAGCACGGCGAGCATGGCCCAACTGAGGTCTGTTGCCCAGCGCGCCAGGAAGGCAAGCCCGACTAGAACGAACATGCCCGCCGCGCAGATCAGCAGCCACAATTGCATCCTGCCGCCCGACTGTTTGCGAAACGTTTCGGCGGGGTCCAGCGGGCGCGCCATCAGGACGGAGGTCATGTTGCCGACCGAAAGAAAAAATATTCCGACTACGGCTGCGGCAGCGACGGCATTCAAGACATTCATGGGCGTGAGTGCGATTCTGACGATGGAGGCGACAATCAGGACGCAAACGGATTGCAGCAGCACAAAGGTGATGGCGGTCAGGTTCTTTGCGATGAGAACGGAACGGAACGGGATGGGCGAGACGAAATAGATCTGTGTCGCGGCGCGATCGAAGCCGAAGACGTTCAGCAGAAGCGCATCGCTGACGATGAGGAAGCCATACAGCGTCGCAACTACAAGGAAGTTATTGCTCAGGAATCCGGCGCCTCCGCGGCGGCTTTCGTTGAGCGCCATGGGAATGAAGAACACTACGCTGAACACGCATGCCATGCCGAACATTACGCGGAAGCGGGGCATGCGGAGCAGCGAACGATACTCCTTCTGTAGCAATGCGGCGAGCGGATCTTTGAAGAGACGGTTCGGAATATCTGCCAGCCCATCAAAGATGGACGCTTTGCGCCCCCGGGCCGGGGCGAGATCATTCGCGGAAGCACCGGCGCGAAACGCGTCCTCGCGGCGCAGGCCCTTTTCGAACTGGCGGCGCGCCAGCCAATAGCAAAGCCAGGTCCAGCCGGCGAGGATTGCAAGACTGACATACCAGTTGCTGCTTCCCAAGCTAAGTGCAGAAACTTCGCGCCACGGGGCGCCGGGAGCGTGCGCCGCATCCAACAGATACGGAAGCAATCTATGGCCCAGCTTTGTGCGCGCGAGGATTTGCGGCACAATGCCGATGGAGACGATGACGATGGTGAAGACCTCCCGGAATTTATTGCGAGCGAAGGCATGGAGGACGGATTCGCGGATGGCAAGAGAGAGAAAGAGATTGAGCGGGATAAAAAGCAGCAGCGCGAATGCGGCGAGAATTCCCACGTCAGGCCGGCGCAGCAAGCCGGCGAGAGCGCCTGCGAGCACGAGGATCATCTCCGGGGCGGTTGTGGTGCGCAGCATCACCTCAATCGAAAACAGCGTGGAATCTTTGATGGGATAGGGCAGCAGCCGGTTCAGTTGCAGCGACCAGCCCCCGCTGAGCGTGAATAACGGGATGAGCTGCCAGAAAACAAAAACGCCGAGCAGACCGGCCGGAAGCCAGCGCTGCAATTCGTGTTTTGGCAGAGCCGGGAACAACAGCGCGAACATTACCCCGAGGCCGGCAAACATGCCGTACCAAAGGAGGCCGATGAGGCCCAGGAGGATGGCTCCGACATTGGTGCGCGGCAGATGATTGCGGGTGAGACGGAATTGCGCCCAGAAGATGGCTGAAATCTGCGGCCACATAGGTTACAACCAGTCGAGTTTTTCCGTGTAGCGTTCCGCGCCGATGACATTGACGAATATGTCTTCGAGCGTGCTTACGCCTTCGGCGGCCTGCTGGCGCAATTCGGCCATGGTGCCCTGAACGACGACTTTCCCTTTGTTGATGATGGCGAGATGATCGCAGAGCCGCTCCACCACTTCGAGCACGTGAGAGGTCAGGAAGACGGTTGCGCCATGACGGACCTGTTCGAGAAGAATGTCTTTCATCAGGCGCGCGCCGACAGCATCCACGCCCTCGAACGGTTCATCCATCAGAAACAGCCGCGGGCGGTGTATGAGGGCAGCGGCCATGGCAACGCGCTTGCGCATGCCTTTTGAATACTCGCCGATCAGTTTGCGGCTGTTCTCATTGAGCTGAAACAGCTCCAGCAGCTCACGGCCGCGCTCTTTGGCGAGCGGCTTGGCCAGCCCGTAGAGGCGGCCGACGAACTCCAGATACTCCAAACCATTCAGGTAATCGAAGAGCAGTGAATCGTCCGGGACAAGGCCGATCTGTTTTCGTACCTCAAACGATTGGTCGGGCAGCGGCAGGCCAAGGACGCGCATGGTTCCGGAGTCGGGTTTCGACAGCCCCATCAGCATCTTGATCGTGGTTGTTTTGCCGGCGCCGTTAGGCCCCAGGAAGCCAAAGAAACAGCCTTGCGGAACGGTGACGGAAAGGCCATCGACGGCGTGAAAACCGGAATAGGTTTTGACGAGATCGTGAATTTCGATCGCGGGCGGAAGCGGTGTGGCCGCTTCATTTAAGGAGGCGATGGATTGGACGGCAGGGGTGATGCTCATTGTTTAGTAGAAGAGTGAAGGTCGCGCACGGACGCCAATAACGTACCAGTTTGACGCAAAATGGCGATTTTGGCGCGGGTCACCTCCGTCTCGGCGTCATACATAGTAATCCAGCGATTGCTTTCTTCGAGCCGCGCCTGTTCAACACGGCTGAGGGGCACGCGGCCTTCCCCGTTTTGGGCTAACAACACGGTCAGGTCCTCGCGTGCAAGATCGAGCTGCATGCGCGCGAGGTCCCGAAGCTTTTCTGCTTTTTCCCATTGTTCGTAGGCGCGCCGCGTCTCACTCAAGATTCGATTGCGCACCTGGGCCATCTGCACCTGAATCTTTTGCATGTCGGTCAGGGCCTGCGCCATGTATCCCTTGATCGCAGTTCCTACCAGGATAGGCACGGTGACCGAAGCGCCGATCTGAAAGTTATTGCGCTGGAATTTTTGAAAATACTGCTCATAATTGTATTTCGCAAACAGCGCATATTGGGCGACCAGATCGATTTTAGGCTGGCGGGCAGCACGATAGCTGCGCAGATCGAGTTGTTTGGCGAGCACGTTCGATTGCATCTCCCGCAGCTCGCGGTTGTTCCGCAGGGCCGAATCGGCCGCTGCCGTTTCGCTGGGCGGGACCATGAGGGCAGCGATTTCCGAATCGACCGGTTTGACACGATCGGTGGCCGGATATCCTAGTGCGATCGCCAGCATCATTTCGTAATAGTCGCTGTCCATCTTGCCCGTATCGAGACGGACCTGGGCGGTTTGCAAATTGACGCGGGCGCGGGTCAGTTCTACCGGCAGTTCGGAACCTTCGGTAACCGACGCATTCATCACATCGACGACTTTTTGCAGGCTGGGGAGTTGGGCGGCGAGTTGCGCATCATCGTGCTCGATATCGCTGGCGGTGAGGAAGAGATCGGCGGCCTGATAAGCCACCTCTTCGGCTTTGGCTTCGGCTCCGTATTGCGCGCCATGGGCCGTTTCGCGAGCCGCTTTCAAGGTGTAGCTTTGGGCACGGTTGTAAAGCGACATGTCGGTACGGACCTGAAAGACGCTGGGCGCGTTGCCTTCTATGGAGTTGGGGTAACCGTAGGTGTAGGCGAGACCGCTGCCTCCGTAGACTTTGGGACGGAACGGATCGAGCGCCACATACACGCCCTCTTGCGCGCGTTGTTGATCAAGACGCGCGAGCGTTACATCCGGATTCTGGCGAGCGGCGATTTCGAGCGCCTGTTCGAGAGTCAGTGAATGCACTTCCGCGCCGGCAAATCCAGCGGCGATGAAAACGGCAAAAAAGATGAGTCTGGGCAGCATGACGATTTTCATGCTATCGCTAGCGGGGACGTGATCCGGGGGCCTGGAGCGTTCACGTTCGCAGGGAGATTTTTTCTAAACGACGAAGTCACTTGTTTTCAATAGATAACATAGACAACATGCATGTAACACTTAAGCGCGCCGGGCGCATGCGAGCGGTACCCTCCTGCGCAGGAGAGCTTAAATATGTCTTCCAAATCTATTCTGCGCGGCAGTTATCGCAAGCACCCCAAGGGTTCGGTGCTGGCTGGTGCTCCCGCGTCATCGGAAGTAGTAAACATCACTTTGATTCTGCGGCGGCGCCAGAGCGCGCCCGAGGCAGAATGCATTTCTGAACCTCTGAGTTACAAAGATTTCGCCGAGTTGCATGGCGCGGGCGACGACGACATTCTGGCCGTCGAAGAGTTCGCATCCCGGCACGGATTTTCGGTGAGCCGGGTGGATCGCGGCGCTCGTTCGATTACCATTAGCGGGCCGCTTTCCGATCTGGCTGCGATTTTCGAAGCCAAATTGCAGATGCGGCAGGTTGGCGGCCGCACGCTACGCACGCGGGCCGGCCATCTTCGTCTGCCGGAAGAATTGAAAGACCGCGTGGTTGCGGTTCTGGGATTCGATCAAAGGCCGGCGGCGAGGACCTATCACCGTATGCGGAGTTCGGTTCCAACTTCCTACACGCCTCTCGAGGTTGCGAAGCTGTATGCGTTTCCGCAAACGAAGGCGCCGAATCAGACGATTGCACTGATCGAATTGGGCGGCGGCTTCCAGCCGGCGGATCTCGAGAACTACTGGAAACAACTGGGAATCGCGAACGTGCCGGTGACGGCCGTGTCCGTAGATGGCGCGCAGAACGCGCCGACGGGCGATCCGAACAGCGCCGATGCGGAAGTTGTGTTGGACATCGAGGTGGCAGGCGCGGTGGCGCCCGGCGCGCGCATCGCGGTCTACTTCGCTCCGAATACGGATCAAGGATTCCTGGATGCGATCAATGCCGCCATTCACGATACGGTTCGCAAACCTTCTGTGATTTCGATCAGTTGGGGCGCGGCCGAGCCGGAATGGACACCGCAGTCCATGAACGCATTCAATGCGGCTTTTCACGATGCGGCTCTACTGGGCATCACGGTGTGTGCAGCGGCAGGCGATAACGGCTCGTCGGATGGGGAATCTGACGGCAAGTCGCATGTGGACTTCCCTGCTTCGAGTCCGTGGGTGCTTGCATGCGGCGGCACGCGGCTGCTGAGCAACAAGGGACAGATCCAATCTGAAACCGTTTGGAATGACGGCACGCAGGGCGGAGCAACTGGCGGAGGCGTGAGCGCGCATTTCTCAAAGCCTTCTTATCAGAGCAAGGTTCCGGTTCCAAAGCCGGCGGGCACTGCGAACTCAACAGGACGCGGCGTTCCCGACGTGGCGGGAGTGGCAGATCCGGATACCGGCTACACGATTCTGGTGGACGGGCAGCAGAGCGTCATTGGCGGCACCAGCGCGGTGGCGCCCTTATGGGCAGGGCTGATTGCTTTGTTTAACGCGCAGCTCGGCAAGAATGCTGGATGGTTTCATCCGACCATTTACGGCACTTTTGCTCAACACAAAACTCTGCGCGATATTACTTCCGGAACAAACGGAATGTACAAGGCTGGAACCGGCTGGGATCCTTGCACGGGTTTCGGGACACCGAACGGCCAGGCGATGCTGAACCTTCTAAAAATTTTCTCGAAGTAGAGGTTATGCGGGGACGCGGGACGCCTGGCGCGTTTCGCGTTCCGCCGCGATTTCCGCTAGAATTTGCCGGCAGGCCGCGGCGGGGTCGGCAGCGCGCGTAATCTGGCGGCCGATGACGAGGTAATCGGCGCCGGCGCGGATCGCTTCAGCGGGAGTCGCCACGCGCTTCTGATCGCCTAGCGATGCGCCTGCGGAACGAACGCCCGGGATCACCAGCTTTAGATCGGGTCCTGCAATCTGCCGGACCTGCGCCACTTCGAGCGGCGAACAGACAATGCCGTCGACGCCCGCTTCCACTGCCTTTCTCACGCGCAGCGCAACCACTTCGGAAAGAGCCGCAGTGATGCCCAGATCGGCCAGGTCATTCTGATCAAAACTCGTCAGGACTGTGACCGCAAGAATCTTGACGTTGGAACTGGCTCGTCCTTCGACAGCCGCCTGCATGAGAATCCGGCTGGCATGCACAGTTAAGAACGTGACCGCGCCGGATTCGCAGATGCGCCGGGTGGCCCGCTTCACGGTCTCCGCGATGTCATAGAGCTTCAGATCGAGAAAGACCTGCTTGCCCAGCCCGCTGACCTGCTTAACAAAATCCATTCCGGCAGCCGCATACAACTCCATTCCAACCTTGTAGAAATCAGCCGCCGGGCCGATCCGCTCGATCAGTTCCAGCGCATCCTTCCGGCTCTCGACATCGAGTGCAACGATAACGGGATTCAGTGTGTCACCTCAATGGGTTTTTCGCCGCGTTCTCTGACGCGGCCGATTACGTAGCCGTCCGGATATCGTGATAACAATTGTTCTGCTTCGGACTCCGCGAGGCTGGCAAGCAGGCCTCCCGAAGTCTGCGGGTCGTATAAGAGCGCTTGAATCTCGTGGGGAATTTCACCGGCCATGCGAACACAGCTTTCCACAAAATCACGATTGTTATGCAAGCCGCCCGAATAACAGCGCATCTGCGAATACTCAATTGCGCCGGGCAGAAAGCGCACGGCGCTGGCTGAGATTTCGAGTGTCGCACCACTCGCTAGGGCCATCTCACGCGCATGGCCGAGCAGGCCGAAGCCGGTGACATCCGTACAAGCATGAACGTCGAGCGAAAGCAAGGCTTCGCAAGCGGCGCGGTTCAGCTTTAGCATCTGCTCGATCGAAGCATCGAGGTCATGCGGTTTCGCCAAACCCTTTTTCAGCGCAGTAGAGATAACGCCGGTTCCTATGCGCTTGGTAAACACGAGCACGTCACCGGGCTTTGCTCTTGTGTTGGTCCAAATTTTTTGCGGATGGACGACTCCGGTCACGGCGTAGCCGAACTTGATCTCCTCCTCTGAGATGCTATGGCCTCCTAAGATAACGGCACCGGATTCGTGAATCTTATCCGCGCCGCCTTTGAGAATGGCTTCGAGTTCGGAAATGTCGCCTTTGCCCGGAAAGACAACGAGCGAGAGTGCCGTAATGGGGCGGCCGCCCATGGCATACACATCGCTCAATGCGTTCGCTGCGGCAATGGCGCCGAACGTGTAAGGATCGTCGACAATGGGCGTGAAGAAATCGACCGTTTGTACGATCGCCAGCGCTTTTCCGGCCGCTTCCGTGAGGTCATAAACACCCGCGTCGTCGGCTGTGTCGTAGCCCACGAGAACTTTTTCGTTGGTGACGCGAGGAACCGATTGTAGCGCCCGATCGAGGATTTTCGGGCTGAGCTTGGATGCGCATCCGCCGGCTTTGGTGTTAGCTGTTAGTCGCGTTGCCATTCAAGACCAGTGTAGTCACGCGGTGAGAGCAGCCTCTTCGGCAAACTCCCACTCGCGCCAACCACCATCCAGAAGAGGAAAATACAGCCCGAGGGAAATCGGCCCTTGTTCCATACGCGAGATCAGGGCTGCATAATTTTCAAGCTGGGGACGATATCGACGCTGCTCCTCGTTCAAGAACGTTTCCCGATTTCCACCTTTGTGTTCGCCGGTCTTGTAGTCGATGATCCACAACCGTCCATCTGCGTCCCGGAAAATACGATCGATGGCGCCACTGACAAGCTGATCTTTGATACGTCCCGCAATCTGGTACTCGGAACGGGAATTCGCGTGCGGCGATAAAATCCAGCGGCCGCGTTCGGTTTCCAAAGCATTCTTCACGGCGGCAACGACTTTCGACACCGCCTTCTTCACGTCATCGCGAGCAACGCCGAGCAGCAATAACTCGGAGGCGATCATCCTTTCCGATGAGCGCAGACGTTCGGCATTCCACTTTTCAATTCCGTCCGAGCAAATTCGATTCAGCAGCCGGTGCACGACCGTTCCGGTATAACGCGCGGCGCCTTTGGCCCACTCATAGGTGACATTCTGAGTAGAGGCTGCCGCTTCGCGCAATTCTTGCTGCCAATCAACAGAACGCTCGAACTGAGGAGCTTGCCAGTGTCGTGGAAGCCGGCGCAGTATGGTTTTGGGCGCCTGTCTCAACTCGGATTTCTGCGCAGTTGACGTAGTACGCCGCAGAACCTTTTCGAACTCGCCGCTGACGGAGTCCCAGATTATTTTGAGAAACGTCCCTTCGCCGGCTTTTTGACACTCGCGGCCGTCTTTTTTACTTTTCGCGCTGCCGAGAAGATAGAGTCTGTTCCTGGCACGCGTGCAGGCCACATAAAAGACGCGTTTGAGCTCATGCTCTTCCTTGGCCTTAAGGGCATCGCGCACCTCCCGGTATTGCTGGTCTTCCTTTCCTGTTTGCGGCATGGCCGCGATTCTGAGCTGCGGCAGCCCATCTTCGCCGAGTTCTTCGGTCCAGATCAACAGGTCTTTATCAAGCCGCTGTGTTTTTCTTGAAAGCTGCGGGAGGATGACCGTATCGAATTCGAGCCCCTTGGCCTGGAAGATGGTCATCACCTGGACGCAGTTGGGCGCAACGGCAGGCTTGGCATAGAGCTTTTCCAATCGCTTCGCGAGCAGGCCGAAATCCATAGTTGTCCCGCTTTGTTCTTCCGCTTCGATGAGCCCCAGCACGGTCTCGACATCTTCAAACTCGTTTTTCTGAGGCAACACCGCCGGCCCGCCGAGCGCGATCCAAGCCTCCTCGACCACATTCCGCAGCCGTACCCGCCCGGCTTTTTGAACAGCCGCGCTCAAAATTTCCTGGGCTCGCACGGCTCGGAATCGCCCGTCCGGCGATAGCCGCGCGATCATCCCGGGGTCCGATATCAAATCAAGTATGGTGCGGTCTGGCTCGCCTTCGGCAAGAGCACACAGATCAGCTACGGTCAAGCCGCACCAGGGCGCGCGCAGGCAAGCCAGCCAGGAAGCGCGGTCGCTGAGGTGCAGGATGGCGCGCGTTAGCGCGATCACATCGATGACGTGCTGCTGATCAGTCAAGCGATCGATCTCGACCGCCTCGTAATCGATGTGCGCCTCGCGCAGCGCCGGCAAAATTTCCGCCAGGTGATTGCGACTGCGCACGAGGATCGCTACGCTTCCTTCCGGCTGCGCCTGCCGCACCAGATCGACCACCTGTGCAGCCTCCCTGCGGCCATCGTCGTTAACGAAACAACAACATTGCGGCGCATTGCCGCCCGCCGGCCGGTCGGCTTGCGAGGGCCGAAATCGGACCGCGCCGGCGAAGCGGTCCTCGATCGACATGGCGCGGCCGAATTGTTCCTGCACCCATTCGAGAATCTCCGGCGTACAACGAAAATTGGTGGCTAGCGTCACGCGCTCCAGGGAAACCGCGCCCAGCGCCTGTTCATCCCAGCAGCGCAGAAACAGCGCGACCTCGGCCTCGCGAAAGCGATAGATGCTCTGCATGGGATCACCCACCAGAAACAATGAATGCTCGTCGCCGGCCGACCACTGTGCCGTGAGCGCCTCCAGCAGATTGTACTGAGCGCGCGATGTATCCTGAAATTCGTCTACGAGGAGATGCTCGATGCGGTAGTCCAGCCAGTAGAGTAGATCGCTGGGCTTTTCAGGCGAACCGAGCGCATGGATGGCGGCTTGCGTGATCTCGCTGAAATCGACGACTCGCTGTTCGCGAAAGACCTCCCTGAGGGCCTTGTGCGCTTCGTCTAACAAGCGACGGAAGCGTTTGACCAAATCCGGATGCTCACCGGACCGCAAAGACTGCCATTGGTCGCGCTTCTGCAGCATGCGGACGATCTGCTCTTCTAATGCCGGCGCATTGTTGTCGAAATAAGTGACTACGGAACGAAACAGTTCCTGGCTATCTTCGTTGCCTTCGGTCAACATGCGCAACGTGCGCCGGGCCGCCATGCGATACAGATCGGCCGCGTCTTCAAGCACATTCATGTGGCCGCCAAAACCGGATGTCACCGGCATCTGGTGCGTCAGGAACGAGCAGAGCGCATCGATGGTGTAGACCTGCAGACGGCTCGGATCCATCAGCAGATTCCAGCCCCTGGCGGCATTTCGAGCAAGCGTGTCGAGTGCAAGGCGGCGCGTATGCTGTTCATATTCGTTCTGCACGGCCGCTCCATTGGCGGCGGCCCTCAGCGCGTCGAAGATGCGGTCCCGCATTTCGGCGGCAGCCTTGCGCGTGAATGTGACCGCCACAACCGATTCGGGACGTTCCACCACGGCCAGCAGCCGCAGAAAGCGCTGCGTTAGCAGGCCGGTCTTGCCGCTGCCCGCCGGGGCCTGAACAATGAACGATCGCGAGGGATCAATCGCGCGCTCGCGCTCGCCTAAATCAATCATCCAGCCGGTCACCGTTTCTGCTGCGCCGCGCCTCGTTGATGCGGCACAGTGGTTTCACATCGCAGAAGTCGCAGGCGTGTGGAAGAGGATCTACTGCGGCCTCGCCCCTGGCAAATGATTCTGCGAGGCGTTCGACCACGGCGATCCGATCTTGCATATATTCGTTCCAATCCAGATCTTGAGCCGGCTGCTTTTGGCCGTCCACATGAATCTCGCGAGCATACCCGGCCAATTTCGGCTCACGCGGCTTCAATTGCGCGAAAAACAGGCCGTCCACTTCCTCGCGCATCGCCGCCGCATAGGCGAGCAGTTGAGGTTCGTTCGGACGATCACCATTCAGATTTTTTTCCGAAGTGTCACCGCTCTTGTAGTCAATCAGCAGGCACCTGCCGTTCTCCAGGCGGTCGATACGGTCGATGCGAATGTCGAGATGCAAACCGGCAATATCCAACCCGCGCTGCTGTTCCGTAATTTCAACTTCGAACGGCTTCTTCCGGCGATACTCAATGTCAAGCCACGCCGAGATGACCTCCGCCAGCCTGCTGGTCTCAACGAACGATAACTGTTGATGCAGCGGACCGCGATCCCGCACCGAAACCGCCGAGTTCACCGCATCATGAATCAGAAACTGCAATTCCAGAGGCTTGATCTGGCGCAGGGCTTCTTGCGTTTTCAGTTGCTCCCAGATAATGCGCAGCGCCTCGTGGACGAAACTGCCCCGGTCGCGGCTGTCCAAGCCAAATGCTGCATCCTCAGGACAACGCGCATTCAGGCGGCGAATCGCAAAAGCACGGAAAGGACACTGGGACTGATCTTTGATTAATCCCGTACCGCCGAGTGAACCTCCCGTGTGCCGGTACGGAGGCGCATTCGTGTCTTCCCGTTGCTCGATGTCTGCTGCGCGGAAAGACTGGAGGGGAGTTCGGCCTTCCCAGGCAATCAACTCGTGCTCTCCTTTAGACAGATAGTTTTGGGCAGCAGGCAAAATGCGCCATGAATAACTGGCGCAAGCGTCCGCGGCTGCGCTAAAAAGATGCGACAGAACCTGCTGGCGGTTCTCGTGCGCCGAGCGCGCAGAAACGCCCGGAATGTCACAGGCGCGCTGCAAGCTCAGCGGGATCAGGGGAGAAGTTGAAGCAGTAAAAAAATTGTTTTCTTCCGAGAGGCCTGCAACAAAAGCGTGATCGAAGCGAAGCCCCGCGGCATCTTGCGCATCGAGCACCTGAATGGGCGACAAAAAATTGCCGGTAACTGAATAGGCTTCGTTCAATATCGATTGCAGGTGCGTGAGAGCTTCCTGGTACGTGGCCGCCCGCGAGACCGGCGACAGCGAAGCCAGAACCGAAAGCTTGCTTTTCCACGTCTCGACCAGCTCTTCTTCTTCGAGGTTGAGAGGTGGAGGTCCGGGCCAGCCGAATGCTTCCAAAAGGTCACTGAAGAATTCGCTCCAAACGGAAAATTCGGCGGTAGCCGGCTTTTCTTTTAGAACACGCCGCACGCCCCGCAGCACGTCCTGAAATTGCGGGCAGTGCTGAGCTGCATACTCCAGATCGCGCAGATTGACATCGAGCTCGCGCGGCCGGCGCAGCCGATACTCAGCTAAAGCTCGCTCGCTTCGCTCTTCGGCGGCGCCCTGGATCCAAGGCGAGCGCAGTATGGCGCTACCTTCAGCCACCGGAATGCGCGGCAAGACGGCGTGTAAGAGCAGCAATGCTCCAGCAATGACGGGATATTCCCGCAGTGGCGGCGCGGCATGCAGATGAAAAACCGATTCACCTCTGCGCCCGGATGGATAACAGATCTGGCTGAACATTCGCTCGACGAGATTGCGATGCTTTGCAAGGCCGGGCACAAAAATGCCGGCTGAGCAGCGCGAATCGCGCTCGATGACGGCTCTCGCCCATCGTGCTGCGGCTTCTATTTCGAGCGCAAAGTCTTTGTACTCTCGAACGGGAATGTTTGAGGCCGGTTCGAATTCTTCAGTGCTCAGTGCGCTCGCAGCCGGACCGAGAACTTCGCGCAACTGCCGCAAGGCCGGCGTCCAATTTGAAAATCCTGCAAACACGACGCGGTTGCTGCTGCACAACTTGGCACGAATCCAGCCTGGCGCCAGGCGCCACAAATCGGCGCTGCTGATCCAACCTTCCTCATGGCATAGCTTGCGAAACTCGGCGAGCCAGCTTCGAAACTGCCGGCCGTCCTCATGGTCATCCCAGCTCTCGTTTTCGAGCGGGATGTGCCATTCTGCTATCAGATTTGCAGCGCGGCTCGCCAGTGCGGCTGTACTTTCGATATCGAACAACGAGGGCGTCTGTTCTTCTATAATGCGCCGCCAAAGCATGTGCTCCTGCGGGCCGGATAATAGCGCCGGAATGTCTTTTCCGGCATAGCGGGCCTCCTGCCAGCAGGTTTTGAGCCACGCACCGGCATGGTAAACGTTCGGACGATTCCAACTTGTGACACCTTCGTTCAGGCGTTTGCTGCTGAACTCGTGCGAGGCGGTCTGAGCCAGAAGATAGGAGGGTGCAATGACCGTGCTCCCGGAGCCGAGCATCGGGAGCAGGCCCGGGCAAGCGAAATGCATTTCGAGCTGCTTTAAGCTTTATTATCCGCTGTGCGCTCTACTTTCAATTGTTCAAGCTGCGGAATCGTCACTGGTTGTGAGCTGCGGGTGTACCCATAAATGGCAGATCGCTTCGCGCCTAGCGCGTGCGCCTCATCGCTCATCGGATGCACGCCGCTGGCGTCGATCCAGCGATTATAAAAATTGAACAGCGCACAAACGGTAATGGCGTAATAAATCGCTTCATCGCTGTAGCCGGCATCGTGCAGCGCGGCAATATCGGCGGGGCCGATCGTGGGCGACTCGCTATTGACTTTTTTGACAAACCGCATCAGCGCCTTTTCCGAGTCGGAAAGAAGCGAGCTTTCGAGGTCTGTCAAGACACTCGTCACCAGCTCTTTGCTGCCGAGCAATTCCGCCGCGACCGCGGCGTGCGATTTGGTTCAAAACGGGCAGTGATTCAGGTGCGACGTGTAGGCCGCGATGAGCTCCCGAAAACCCGGTGATAGCGGCGCCGGTTCGCGCAGTATCTCTTGCGTGAAGCGCTCCAGATGAACGGTGGCCTTCATCTTGTACGAGAACATGTGCAGAATTTGCGGATATTCCGTCATGCCGGCGCGTTTCATGGCTTCAATAGAGCGCGTGTGATTGTCGTCGCCCTGATGCTGTTGAACGTCTTTGAGAAACATGTCTTTCATGTGTGCTCCGGGCCGCGTAAGAGGCGTTGCTGTTATGAATTGTACGCCTGCGCAGATTTCTGGCGAGGCGCGCCCAGCGTCAGTTCATTGATCTGGGATTGAAACGGCGTAAGCAGTCTGAAGCCGGTCTCTGTTACCGCAACCATGTCGCAATGGCGCATGCCGCCATAATCTTCCAGATAGATAGCGGGTTCAACATTGAACACCATTCCAGGCTGAAGAACGTCTTCTGACTGTGGATGAATGCGCGGCGGCGCATTCGGACTGATCGCCCCAAAACCCACTCCGTGCCCCGTCGAATGCTTAAAGTCGCTGCCGAAACCGCGTTCCCGCAGAACCGCGCGAGCAGCCCGGTCCACATCGGCTGCCTTCACGCCTGGTGCGATGGTTTTGAGCGCCGCTTCACGCGCCGCAAATATGGCTTCGTACATCGCCCGCCGCTTATCATCCAACTCGCCCAGCGAAAACGTCCGCGTGATGTCAGTGCAATAGCCGTTTGCAAAAGAGTTGCAGTGCACCAAAATCAAATCTCCGGTCTCAATGCGCCTGGTTGAGGAATGCGCAAAAGCGCCAGAGGCCTTGGCCGAATTCGTTCCCGACATCACGAAGACAAACGCCTCCGCGCGCTCCACATCCGGGAAGTCTTGCAGGGCGGCAGCAAATAACTTCCGCAATTCAGCAGCGGCTTCGACCTCTGTCAGGCCGCTCCGCAACACCTCTGCTGCCCATGCGAAGCCTCGCGCGGCGATCCGGCAGGCCGTCTCGATGCTTCCTATTTCCTCCGCGCTCTTGATGGCGCACAGATTCCGCAGCAAGTTATCCGCCGGAATAATATTCGCGGACGGCAGCGCCCTTCGGATGATCTCAGGAATTGACCCCTGATAAAGATGCATCGCCGCGTAGGAAGCCGGCTGGGTATCTGCGCCCAGCTCATATCCGATCCTTGGCTCGGAATTCAGAAGCAGTTTCAGCGTATGGCTTAATGGCTGAACCACGGTTTCCTCGGCTGTCGTGATCTTGTCGAGCGAACTCGGTTTGAACGTCTCAATGTTTGTCGCCCGGCTTTTCGCCGCAAATGGCTTCTCGTCTTCCGGAACAATCAGGCAGACCTCGCCGTTCGAGCGGGCAACCGCCATAGACGTGCCCACAACGGGCCAATACCCCGAGAGGAGCAGAACGTGCTTGGGAAGTGCACATACGAGCCCGTCCAGGGCCGCCTTTTGCATCTGAGTTGCGATCTGCTGCTTACGATCCGGAATCATACTCGCAGGAATCTCCATAATGAGGATGCGCGGAGAACGTTGCCGTTACACTTGCGCCACTGTGATTCGGGTCATTTCCCGGTTTTGAGGACACGCAGGCCGTCGAACCCGGCTACAGGTTGTCCTAACGAGCCGGCATCGATGGGGCAATCGGGCCACACGAGGACGTCCGCGATGTGTTCGGACGACAATTGCGCCCGTACGGCGGTAAGCGCCGGAACCGGCTGCTCCGGCCCCTTGAAGCCCGGATTCAACCCGCGGGCAACCTCATCGGCATCGTGCTCCGGAACGACCACGCCATCATACGGCTCCTGCAGTAAATAACCGATATAGGCAGATTGAGCCCAGTTTTCGGAAGAGGCAAACGGTCCGCTCAGTTGCCCACCTTTCTTGAGTGTCTGCGCAAACCCATACAGTGCTAAATTGCGCCGGAAATGTCCACGCAGCGCACCCAACGGACCTATCGCGAACGACAGGAACAGAATGGCCGCAAACACCGTGTACATTATGCGGGTCGCAGTCGTTTTCTCGAATAGGATTTCGAAAGCGCGGAACGCCACCAGCAGAAGTAGCAGTTCCACATACCAGAAATATCTGTCCTCAACGGTGACAAGCACATAACCGGCCGAAAAAATGCAAATCGTGACAACCGGGTGGGTCCACTCCCAGCGGCTTTTCCTGATTCGCAAACACAACGCTATGTACGCGGTCAGCAGAACCGGCGCAAAGATGCTTTCGCGAAACCAGAAATAGGCAATGCCATGAAGGTGGAGCGCCACTAGCTTCATTTCGTGGCGCGCGTTTTGAACGATGCTCCAGGGCGGCAGCATTGCGGGTGACGGATTCTGCCAGATTGTGATGGCGTGCACGGACGCCGGTGGCATCAGCCCGCGCAATTGCGGATAACCGGCGGATTCGGGGCCAACCAGCCGGTGATTGAATTCACCCGAGGTGCCGAGCGTCCAAATACCGTACCTGGCATGCAACACAAAAATCCAGAGAGCCGATAGAACGAGGAAGCTGGCCAACCCGCCGCCGAATTGCCGGAGAACTTCCCGCCGTCTGCTGCGGTCGCACTGGCGCCAATACGCAATAGCGTTGAACACGCAGAAATGGCAAAGGAAGAAAGGGAATCCATAACTTTTCGTATAGAACGAGAGCACGCCCAGCACTCCGCAGAGGATGCCGCTGGCTCGCACAGGGTAAGCCGGGTGGAAAATCACCGCTGTATAGAGAAGCAGCAACGCAGTAAAAAGAAGGTCGGGAGTCTCTGACTCGATCACAAAGGAAAGCAACATCAGCGCTGCCAGCCATAGCACAACCTGCTGCAATAACGGGCTCAGCCGGAACCGGTTGGATAGCCCATGCAGTGCGTAGAGCGCCATGATGCCTGATCCAATCGCAACTATGCGCACGGCCACCAACCCAGGGATATGCGGGAGCAAAAGAAAAGCGAGCAACCAGCTATAAAGCGGCCACCAGTAGGCATTAACAGCCTCCTGCCAGTAGCCGCGCGCATATTGGTTCGCGATAGATAAGTAAGAAATGCCATCGGGGCCCAGTTCGTACCTATAGAACGGTAAAAGCAGCAGGGCAAGCGCTACAAAAGCGGCTATTTGGATTCGCAACATCGGATTGCGGCGCTGCGCAGCAAGCAATGCATCTCTCTGCGGCATTAAAATCGGTGTGCTCATTGTTACACGTGGAGAATTTCCGGAGGACTGCCGATTCGTCTATTTGCGGGCCGAACGTTATGATCGGTTAGTCGGTGCTCCGCAGCGTATTTTCATCTGATGATTGAAGTTGCCGTCGTTATACCAACATTCAACGAGCGTGACAATATTTTGCCGCTACTCGAACTTCTCTCATCGGCGCTCCAGGGAGTTTCGTATGAAGTCATTTTCGTGGATGACGACTCGCCCGACCGGACGGCGAATCTGATCCGGGAAATTGCGGTTCGAAACCCGCTGGTGCGCGTGGTGCAGCGTATTAACCGTCGCGGCCTCGCTTCGGCTTGTGTCGAAGGGATGCTGGCCTCTTCTGCTCCGTACATCGTGGTCATGGACGCGGACCTACAGCATGATGAGAGGATTCTGCCTCAAATGCTGCGCGAGATTAAAGCGCCCGATGTGGACATCGTGGTGGGCAGCCGCAATGTCGAGGGCGGCAGCATGGGTGAGTTTTCGAAAGGCCGGGTCCGGCTCAGCATGCTCGGGCGCCGCTTCAGCCAGGCGGTCTGCCGGTGTCCCATTCAGGATCCGATGAGCGGTTTTTTTGTCTTGAAACGCAGCTTCCTCATGCAAGTGGTGCACCGGGTTTCGGGCATCGGTTTCAAGATTCTGGTGGATTTGCTCGCCTCATCGGACCCGCCCGCACGCGTAAAAGAGGTTCCATACACCTTCCGGCAGCGGCTGCGGGGAGAAAGCAAGCTCGACGTATTGGTTGGAGTCGAATACTTACAACTATTACTCGATAAGGCAATCGGCGACTTTATTCCGCCCAGCTTCGTACTCTTCTCACTGGTAGGCTGCGCCGGAGCTGTTCTACACGTATTGCTTCTGTGGATTCAGTTTCACCTTCTGCACGAAAGCTTTTTGCGCGCGCAAGTCATTGCAACCGTGTTTGCAATGACTGCCAATTTCCTGTTGAACAACATCATTACGTACCGCGCACAGAGGCTTCGCGGGTGGCGGCTCCTGGAAGGGCTTTTCGTTTTCTATCTGGCCTGCTCGATCGGCGTCTTGATCAACGTTCGATTAGCCGAATTTGTGCGGGATGCGGATATCAATTCGTATATTGCCGGACTTTTCGGGCTGGCGGTCGGTTCTGTGTGGAACTATGTGGTCACGAGAATATTCACCTGGCGTACTTATCGAAAGGCAAACCGGTCCCGCCGGGAGCGGGGTCTAGCCGCCGAAGTGAGAGACGGCTCGGCAGCCGGCTAGCGGCTTTCCATCACTTCGCCGATAATGACGATAGGCACTAACAGGCTCGCGCCAATCGCTGTCCTTTTCAAATGCTTTCATTTTCAGGTGGGCTTGGTGTGGGGCCATTATCGACATGGCAGTATTTGAGGAAATCGCTTTAAAGATTCGACGAGGAGACGGCTGGTTTTTTGGGGCGCTGCGGCGCATCGCCAAACGGATGCTGCGCTCCAATCTTCCGCTGCCGTCCTTCTTGCGCACGTTCTACCGAGGTCTTTACCACCTTCATTTTCTCGTTATTTACGCGGTCCGTTGGACAGTCAATTACTTCTATTGCGAACCGGCATTTCGCAGCCGTTGCACCAGCGTCGGGAAAAATCTCCATTTGTGGCTCATGCCGGACGTGGCCGGGCATGCGGATATCATCATCGGAGATAACGTCAATATCTTCGGCCACCTAGGCGTAACCAGCGGGCGGGTAATTGATAAGCCGCGGCTAATTATCAAAGACCGCGCCGACATCGGCCATATGGTCTTCATTGGCGTGAATAAGGAAGTCGTTATCGAAGAGGACGTGAACATTGCCTCTTATGTGCGCATCCTTGACAGCGACGCGCATCCGCGTGACCCGGAACTTCGAGCCGCTGATTTGCCGCCCAGCCCGGACGAGATTAAACCGGTCAGAATCTGCCGCCGCGCCTGGATCGGGCAAGGTTCTTACATCATGAAGGGAGTCACTGTCGGTGAGGGCGCGGTAGTCGGGGCAAATAGCGTAGTAGTGACCGACGTTCCGCCATTTGCCGTCGCAATCGGGAACCCGGCGCGCGTCATCGTGAAAGACGTCAGGACCACCGTTTCTCACCAGAATTCAACCGTTCCGGTCACTTCGCCGGGCTGACGGCTCACTGGCGTTGCGGGAAGTCTCGTCTGGATTACGAGGCCGCGGAAGCCCGCTTCGATTCGATCGGCGTCAGCAGTTCGAATTCGGGCATCATTTTCTGGTTTGCGCCATTCCCGTTTAATCCAAGAATACGCCGCAATTCATGTTCAATACCGGCCCGAAGCTCGGGCCTGTCAAGCAGCGTTTGACGCGCGTTTTCGCGGCCTTGGCCGATGCGTTCACCCTTGAAGCTGTACCATGATCCGCTCTTCTCAACTACGCCGTGCTGTGCGCCAAGATCCAAAGCGTCGCCTTCGCGCGAAATGCCCCGGCCGTACAAGATGTCGACTTCAACTTCGCGAAACGGAGCGGCCACTTTATTTTTCACAATCTTGATCTTCGTGCGGTTGCCCACCACCGTTTCTCCATCTTTGAGCGCAGTGGTGCGGCGTACTTCGACGCGCACGGATGCATAGAATTTAAGCGCGCGGCCGCCGGTCGTGGTCTCCGGGTTTCCGAACATGACGCCGATCTTCTCCCGAAGCTGGTTGATGAAGATCAAACAGGTATTGGCGCGCGACACCGAGGCCGTCAGCTTGCGCAAGGCCTGCGACATCATCCTGGCTTGCAACCCCATATGGCTATCCCCCATCTCGCCCTCGATCTCAGCCTTCGGCGTCAAGGCCGCTACCGAGTCGATTACGATCACATCAATCGCCTGGGATGCTACCAGGGCCTGGGCGATCTCGAGGGCCTGCTCGCCGTAATCGGGCTGCGAAACAATCAGGTTTTCCGTGTCGACGCCCAGCTTGGTCGCATAGGTCGGATCGAGTGCATGCTCTGCATCGATAAAAGCAGCCGCGCCGCCTGCTTTTTGCGCTTCCGCAATGACATGCAGGGCCAGCGTCGTTTTGCCCGAAGATTCCGGCCCGAAGATCTCAATAACCCGGCCGCGAGGAAACCCTCCCGCGCCGAGCACGTTGTCTACTCCGATTGAGCCAGTTGGGATTACTTCGACGGGCAAAGTTGCCCGCGACCCCAGCATCAGCACCGAGCCTTTGCCAAACTGCTTGTCCATTTGCGCCAGCGTGGTCAAAATCTGCTTGCGGCGATCGTCCATATCTCTGCCTCCAGTACGCAAACACGAAGTTCTCAAAACCGGCTGGGTTTCTCTAGCCGGATCCCCCAGAAAATTCCTTGCCTCCATTACTTTTTCCGATCTGGAGGGCTGGAAAAACTGCTGGAAATGTGAGAGTCTGTCCCAGATGCCTGGTCCGTACAGGAGTTTTCTGATTAGTTGTTTCGCTCTCTCATCGCTAGTTGCTGGTTTGGCGTATCCGGGATCCACACCGAGGCAGGATCTCTCCTGGAAGCGGTACTCCAATCTCGAAGTGGGATATTGCGTCAACTATCCAGCGCGCTGGTACAAAGGAGAAGCATTTGACGGCTTAGGGATCTACGTCATGACCGGTCTGAAAAAGCATTCCAGACCCGTAGGCGAGATTGATATCGCGGTGTTTCGCGATACCGCCGCCGATGCCGCCCGAACCACTCCCATCAGCCTCAAGGACGATTTCGACGTCCACGTGAATGGCCTGAAGAAGTTCGAACGCGCCCAGCAAATGGAGGTATTGGATCAGCACCCGATGCAGGTCGCCGGTGCGCCCGGCCTGTTCACAAAGGACCGCTACTACGACCCGCAAGACCGGTCGGCGTGGCTGGAAGAGGTACTATTCGTTCAGCGTAAAACTGACGTCTACCGCGTAGAACTGGAATGCCCGGCAGATCAGGTCAACCGCTTCGAACCTGTTTTCCTGCACCTGATCAGTACACTTCAGTTCGATTGCCGAAGCGGCCGCTAGCCTGCTCGGCTACACCGCGTGGCGCCGGGTCTTAGTGAGCAAGTGCTGCGCCTTCGAAATCGCCTGGGATTCAGCTTCTTCAAGCGTTGGAGCGGCGAAACGCGCCAGGCATGCTGCCGGCGAGACGTTATCGGCTTGGCAGACATACTTTTCGCCGATGCGATAGCTGGTTAGCCTCACCGGCCAGCCGGCGAGTTCGATCTGGCGTTCCCGGTAATCGTTTGCTGCAGGCATCCTTTACGCGGCGGCAGCGGCAGCCGCACCCCGCTCAACCGGCGCTCCAACAAGATTGCCCCATTCGGTCCACGAGCCATCGTAGTTCACCACGTTGGGATGGCCAAGCAGGTATTTCAAAACGAACCAGGTATGGCTCGATCGTTCTCCGATCCGGCAGTATGTGATTGTGGGACGCGAGTCATCGACACCTTCAGCCGCATAGAGAGATTTCAGCTCGTCGTAGCTCTTGAACGTACCGTCTTCGTTGCAAGCTTTGCCCCAAGGCACATTCCGCGCGCCGGGAATATGGCCGCCGCGCTGGCAGGTCTCGGGCAGCCCCGGGGGCGCCAGAATTTCGCCCGTGAATTCCTGCGGGCTGCGTACGTCAATCAGCGCTGCAGCTTTTGCCCGCACCGCGTCCTGGACTTGTGGCAGGAAGGCTCGTAATGACTGATCCGCCTCTTTCGCTTTGTAGTTCGTGGCTGGGTAGGAGGGGACTTCGTTGCTCAATTCCCGGCCCTCGGCAATCCACTTCTTACGGCCGCCGTTCAGAATGCGCACGTCCCTATGGCCGTAAATCTTGAGCTGCCAGAATGCCCAGGCAGCGAACCAGTTGTTGCTGTCGCCGTAAAGAACGATGGTCGTATGGGGCGTGATCCCGGATTTCGACAGCAGAGCTTCAAGCGGCTCCTTCGACAAAATGTCGCGCCGAACGGTGTCGCACAGTTGTGTGTTCCAGGCCCAGCCAATCGCACCTGGAATATGCCCGAGATCGTAAGCGGCGGTATCTACATCAACTTCTACGATTCGAATGTTGGGATCGGAAAGCTTTTTAGCCAGCCAATCAGTCTCAACAAGTACTTCTGGATGAGCGTACTCTGCCATATCCAGATAGTAACACCTTCAAGCCTATCGGGAAAGTCATATTTACCTTGGAACCCTATCCAAAGCAGACCAGATTTCGGCGACAGAAACTCCCGCAAACTCGTCCACCTCCTCGAGCCGATTTCCGCGCCAACGGTACACAATTCGCTTCATTGGATCGACCAAGTAAACCTGCTCAAACCCCCATCTGTCGTACGTGCGCAACTTGTTTAGCACACGCGACATGGGATCGTCCTCGGAAAGGATTTCTATAACGACCTCTAGCGGCCTGGTGGGGTACGGAAACTCGACTGGCTGCCGCGTTCCAACCACGTCGGGCACAGGTTGGAAATCAGGGTCGATCTCGAGCTTAAGTTCGGAACCTGCCTCATACCCGGCCTTGCCAAGCAGGTTCATTAGAATTCTTTCCAGCAGAGCGTGGACCCAAGTAGGAATTGACTTTTGAATCGCCTCTCCGTGCCAATATTCGTAATACGGTTTTTCGCCGGAGTACAATTTGTCGAATTCTTCGACGCTGAGCTTGCTTGCAACCGTCGCCATGTATTTAGCTTACGGCTGTTGAGGTGGTGTTGTGCCGGGCGGTGTTGTGGCGGATGGGGTTGGCGCGGGCGGATTTGCCGAGTTTGCAGGCGCCAGCGTAGCCGGTGAAGCGCCGCTTTGCGGAGCCAGGCCGCCGGCCGCATTCATCCCGCTGTTTCCGGTCAAAGAGGTGTCTTTGGTCGGATCGTAATAGAATTCCCACAAAGAGTAGTCGGTCTGATCGTTCACGGTCTTAATGCTTGGCCCTTTTGCGAGGCTCGCGACCCCAGCCAAGCCGCCCGTTTGAATGACGCCCATACGCGACTGGCTTGTAGTGGCGGCACCGAGTGCGGGCCCGGAACTGCCGCTTGTTCCCGTGCTTGCATTTGTGGGAGCGAGGGGATTTACAAGCGGCGCGGCTGTTGCGGGCGTACCGCCGCCAGGGAGCGGATTCGGATTGGTCATCAGGCTCTGCACGCCCTGCATGGGATTCGACGGTGTAGCGCCGTTAGCGGGCTGCATTTGACCCGCCGGTTGCGTCGCGGAAGCGTCCGCTGCGGCCGTGGGCGCGGCGGTAGACCCGGGCTGAACGGGCACGCGCTGGGCGCTTGAACTTGGCAGCAAACTTTGCGTGGGGTCCGCGTTCGCGGAAGACGCCGCCGCACCGCCGCCGTTTATCGGCATCTCAGGAGGCCGTTGGGGCAAGGCGGCAACCGTCGCACCCGCCGTGCCATCGCCGGATGTTGAGCTGCCCGAAAAGCTGTTGGCAAATCCGCTGAAGCCGCTGTTTGTGCCCGAGCCGTTCGCGCCGGAGGTCTGGCCGTTGGCGCTCAAGCCGATTGGGTTTACTTTCGAATCGGTAAGCTGGCCTCCGGGACCGGCGTGCAACAACCGCCATTTGTCGTCCCCGGTCATTGGATCTTTAAATTTGTGGCGCAGAAATCGAATCCGGTTGGTATTTTCCAGGGCATCAATAGACGGTGGATAGGTACGGAACTTGCGGTAAAACAGCTTGACCGCATGAGCGTATTCATTCCCGCGATCGATGAGCAACTGTTCCTTGGCGCGCCTGGCTTCGAATGCCACTGTGGGCATCTCCATATAGAGCGAGATGGCGAGAACAGCGGCAAAGAGAAACACGATCAGCAAGGCCGAACCGCGCTCATTTTGCTTTGCTGCCGGAAGCATGTGTTTCATGGCGTGGGCGCCGCAGCCGGTACTACCAGCAACGTCTGCGACTTCTTGGATTGCGGATCTTCGAGACGGGCCGTTGTGGGAGTCAGACTGACAACCAGGTACTTCTTCAGGATCGTTTCGCCTTCAGTTCCAAGAATAATATTGTCGCCGCCATCCAGAAACAAGCCCTTGTTTGCCTGATTCGTTTCAGCGGACTTCACGAATCCGTAATATTTCAATGGAATATTGAGCGGCTGGTCGGCGGGCGCGACCGGAGGCGGGGCGACCGGCGTGGGCGCTTTCGGCTTAACAATAGGTGGATGCTCTAGCAAGGCTTTTTGGGTAGGCGTGAGCGGTGGCGGCCCTAACTCGAACAGGCTTCGACCCGGCCCGGCAGGCTGCACATTTTGCAAGCGCGCCAGCAGGTCTAAACGCAAGGTGGGGTCGACATCGCCGCGGCTCGGATCGATGGGCCGTAAGCGCAGCCCGTGGTCGTTCAGATTGCCTGTCCGGCGTACCCGCGCGATTGCACTTTGCCGGATGGGGGCTGCCGGCGCCGTGGCTGTCTCGTGACGAACTACCGTCGATGTCACCGGAACATCATCACTCGAGCGCGTGTTGTACCACAACAGAACCAGGGCGAGCGCGATCAGCACGCCCGCTAAAATCTTCGGGTCTACGCCAACACGAATCCCAAAGATCTTCGTTTGTGCCGGAGCAGTCTGGCTCGAGCTGCTCATTGTTGACTACCTCCGGGTTGAACACTTCCGGCAGCGCCCGGCTGCTCCTGAACGACCACCTGAAACCGGATTGAGGTGTTGATCTGTCCCGAACGCTGCTGCGGAGCGGCTTGCAAGTTTTCGAGCATCAGCAGCATTGGCGAATGATCCACCTGATATAAGAACCGCATCAGGTTGTCGTAAGTGCCTTCGTAGTTCGCAGTGCAATTGAGCAGATCCAGATCGGCCGTGCCATCAATTGGCTCTTCGGTATACACCGCGTCGCGCTGCTGGAAGCCCGCCGCATTCGCCATGCGCTGGATTTCTGTAATCACCTGCGCGTAAGCCAATCGCTTGGGCAGAAAATATTTCGTTTCGAAATCGCCGGACTCGGAATTTCCCAGTGCGACCTTGGCGGCAACAGCGCCCAGCCGCGCTGCCTTGGCACGCGCCAGGATAATCTGGTTCCGCACTGCCAGGCTCTCCTGCGTTAGCTCTTTTCTCGATCCGCCTGGAGGCACCAGATAAAAAAACAGGGCGATGCCGTTGAGCGCAGATAAAACCAGCCCCAGACTGCGCAGCCAGAATTTGACGCTGCGGCGGTCCCGGTAGCCACTCGAGAAGATGCCGTTAAAGTTTTTGCGCATAATCGACATTCAACCGGAACTTGTAAAGCGGATCATTCTGCGTCGGAGGATTCTGCGACATGACCTGGGCAGCGCCGAACAGAGGTGATTGCTGCAGGTTTTTCAATAGCTCGGTGATGGCTTCGTAATGGTCGGTGCCCACCGTCATTTCCAATTCAATACGGTTTAGTTCCGAGCTTTTATCGGCAGCGACCTGCGGCAGGCGAATGCCCATCAGCCGCATGTTGCTCGGCATCACCTTAGCGAGGTCCTCGAACACGCGCGTCCAACTCACGGCGCGGCGCGCGATCAATTCATTCAGAAACACGCTACGTGCAAATACATCCGCATTGTCCGGGCGCGACAACACGGCCGAAAACTGCTGGCCTTTGCGTTGGAGTTGCGCTAATTCGCGGTTTTCCGCATCGATGACTCGTCTTAAATCGGCGGCGCGGGTGCGGGCGTGTGCAATCAGGCTGATCAGCACGATCAGCGAGCACGTAAGCACCCCGCAAATTAATGCATAAGCTGCATTCTCCGCCCGCTCGCGGCGGAACGGCTGCGATGCCAGATTGATGCCGGTGTAGTTCCCTGTTGTCATGCTGCGTATTGTTCCAGTAACCCGAGCAAACCGGCGTTCTGCTGCGACGGCGCGCCGAATTGGGAGCGCACCGGTGCATAGGGAATTCCAAATTCGCGTGTCACAAATCTGCCCAAATTATCGCTTTCATTGCCAAAGCCGCAGAGCAGCAGGCGCGTCACCGGCTGGCCAATCTGGTCTTCGGCATAGGCAACGGTCTGCTGCAGTATCGGACCCACGGAACGCTCTTCGCCCGACTCTGCGTCCTCACTGCCCTCCAGATCAAGGCAGCGGACCAGGCGGACAATGCCGTTATCGAGCAGCAGTACCGAAAGCGTCGCTCCCGCCATTTTTGCCAACAACGTGAGGCCGCGTTCCGCAGCCGGGCATAAGCGTAAAGTTGCCAGGCACGAGGGCGTGACTAAGCCGAGCCGGTATCCCGCGCTTGTAAAAATGCTTTCGTATTCTTCCAGAATCGGCTTCGCTATCGCTACCGCCAGCACTTCCCAGTGTTGCGGCGCCTGCACCTGAATCGCATACGACAGCCGTGCTTCATCAATGTGGAAGGGAACTGTCTTGCGCAGCCGGAAACGAAGCAACGCAAGCCGTTCCTCATCACCGGAGGGAAACTCTTCAAAATCCAAAATAGCCATCCGGACGGCATAATCCGGAACCACGAGTGCCGCCGTCGTGCGCCTGGAAACCGGCACAGAGCGCGCGAGCGCATCACGATACAGTTGCGGCTTCAGAAGGTTCGGCGCCGCAGGCGAAGCGGTCAGACCGCGCTCCACGAGCACCTCCGTCTTCTGCTGTGCAGGCGTGCGCGGCGACGCAAAGGCGAGCGACGTCTCAGTCATTTCAAACAGATGATCGGGTGCTGGATCCATAATCCAGCGCTGGATCCGGTCGACAATTGACAGAGTTGATACCTATCCTTCGATGAAAGTTACCTTATTGGCTTCGCGCAAGGTGGTGATTCCCTGCCGCACGCGATCGAGCGCCGATTCCCGCAAGAACGTCATCCCGTCTTCGCGCGCCCGGCGCTTGATCTCTGATGTCGATTTGCGCTCCAGAATCATCTCCCGAATGTCTTCGGTCAAATCCAGCAGTTCATGAATCGCCGTCCGGCCGCGAAATCCCGTGCCGCTGCATTCCATGCAGCCGCGTCCTTCGTAGAACGGAAATGTCCTCCACTCATCGAGGTTCAGTCCGCTCTCGACGAGATACGCATCGTCGTAATGCACGCGATGGCGGCAATGCGGGCAGATGATACGCACCAGACGCTGCGCCAAGATGCAGTTCAGCGACGAGACAAAATTGTATGGTTCAACGCCCATGTTCAAAAAGCGCCCCAGGACGTCCAGCACGTTATTGGCGTGAACCGTGGTAAATACGAGGTGGCCGGTGAGCGCCGCGTTAATCGCAATTTGGGCGGTCTCCTGATCGCGAATTTCACCCACCAGGATTTTATCGGGATCATGGCGCAGAATCGAACGCAAGCCGCGCGCGAAGGTCAAACCCTTTTTCTCGTTTACCGGAATCTGCGTAATGCCTTTAATCTGATATTCGACGGGATCTTCAATGGTGATGATTTTGTCTTCATCGTTCTTGATCTCGCTCAGGGCCGCATAAAGCGTCGTCGTCTTACCCGATCCGGTGGGTCCGGTCACCAGCACCATTCCGTAGGGTTCTTTGATAAAGCGCCGGAATTTCGCCAGATCCTGATCTGCAAAGCCAACGACGTCCAACGTGAGCCGTGAGAACTTTTCACTCATCGACTCCTTGTCGAGCACGCGAAGCACGGCGTCTTCACCGTGAATCGTCGGCATGATGGAGACGCGAAAGTCAATAAGACGCCCTTTATACCGGACACGAAAACGCCCGTCTTGCGGAACGCGGCGCTCGGCAATATCCAACTCGCTCATTACCTTGATGCGCGAAATCACCGCCGAATACCATTCCTTGGCGATGGGGCTCATGGCATACTGCAGCACGCCGTCAATGCGGTACTTGATGGCAAGTTCCTGGTCCCGCGTTTCGATGTGAATATCGCTGGCGCGCCTTTCCAGGGCATTAAAAATGGTGGTGTCCACCAGCTTAATGACGGGCGCGATGTTGCCTTCATCGGAGGTCAGCCGGTCTATGGAAAGGTTTTCGTCGGCACTCTCTTCGTCGCCGACCACATCGAGAGTGAATCCCTCCGTCACCTCTTCGAGAACGCGCTGCGATTGCTCGGTTTTCTTAAGAAGGTCTGAGATCTGCGAATAAGTCGCGACTTTGACCTTCAGCTTCTTTCCAAGCAGTACCGACAATTCATCGATCAGAACAATCTGCCGGGGATCTGATAAGGCGATTTCGAGCGATCCGTTATTGGCCTGCAGCGGCACAAAGTGATACCGGAACATGAGGTCAACCGGAATGGTGCGGAAGAGTTCATGATCGATCTTGGTGGTTTTGAGATCGACGAAATCACAGCAGTAGCGCCGCGCAACTAACTGCGCCTGCTCGGCCTCTTCCACCGGATCTTTCAGCTTGATAGTTTCAGTTGCCATTTACCTGATCGTGTCTGCGAGCGAAAAGATGGGCAGATAGAGCGCAATCAGCACAAACGCCACAAAAATACCCATGAAAATCATGATGGCGGGTTCAATCAGCGAAAGGAGAGCCGTCATGCGCGTGGATACGTCCTCTTCATAGAACTCCGCCACGCTGCTCAACATCTGCGGCAGGGCGCCGGTGGATTCACCCACTTCCATCATGTCAACCGCAAGGTCCGGGACGATGCCGGTGCTCTCAAGTGATGAAGAAAGCGACTTCCCTTCCCGCACCAGCACGGCCGTCCGGTCTAACGCTTTTTTCAGCAGCACACTGCCGAGTGAGCGGCCCGCCGTTTCCAACGCCTGCACTAATGGTATACCGCCAACCAGCAGCGTTCCCAGCACACGCGACAGTTGCGCCACTTGATATTTCGTCCACAATTCGCCTATGACGGGCAGGCGCATTTTCCATTTGTCCAGCGTTTCCTGCGAACTCTCGCGCCGCGCCCAGAAGTAGGTCAAAACGCCGGCGCCAATTGCCGCCGCTACGCCAGCCAAAACGTAAGCCCGCGCCGTGGTTCCAACAGCAATCAGAATGCGCGTTGCCGCCGGAAGCTTCGCTTCCATGCTGTTGTAAAGCGCTGCAAAGTTCGGCACGACATAGGTCACCAGAAACACGATGAGCGCAATAACGAGACAAATGAGCACGCAGGGATATAGGAGGGAAACCAGCAGCTTTTTGCGCAGCGCAAGCGTAAGCCGCTGATAGCCGATATAGCGTTCGAGAACTTCGACCAGCGCGCCGCTTTTCTCGCCCGCAAGAACAGAGGTGACGTAAATGGCTGGGAAAACGTGCTGGTTGGCGAACGCTTCCGATAGCACCGAGCCGTTCTTTACTTCTTCCCGCACGGCCCGGATATGCCGGCCTAATTTTTCATCCGTCAGGCGATCTGCAAGAAGGTCCAGCCCCTTCAAAATGGGCAGACCGGCCCGAACCAGAGTCACGAACTGCTGGTTGAAGATGAGGAATTTCTCTAGATTGACCGTCTTCTTGCGGCCACTGAAACCACCCAGCCGCGCTCCCAGATCTTTGGAGCGGACAGAGTAGACCAGGTATCCTTGCTGAGCCAGCCGGTCCCTGGCCTCGCGCTCGCTGGGTGCCTCCGCAACCTGTTCATGCATTTGGCCGCGCGGGTCGGCGTATCGCAGCAGGAACTCAGCCATTTGGCTTACTTGCCCTCCGAGCGGTATTCGACAGCATCCACCACCTGGGCGCCCGGGGGAACCTCGAAGTGAAACAGACCGTCATTCAAGTGCGGATTGAGCTTTTCGTCGGTAAATTGATATGACAGCAAGGATTGATCGCGCCCAACCACGTTCAGTTTTTCGATCGAGCCGTCCGGCCGGACCAGCATCTGCACCTCTTTATATGGCAGCCGGTCGCTCTTGGCAGCCGCGTCTAACCAGGTTCCTCCATCGCCTGGGTGCGTCTGAAAATCCCGGAACTCTTTCTTCATGTCCAGGCGGCCCAGCAAGAACGCAAGCGGAGCCCGCATATCTTCAGTGTCCTTGAGGGGCACTTTTTCTACCCTATTATCCGCTGCGGTATAGAGATATACCTCTTTGCCATCGGAGATGAATAGCTTTCCGGGCGGGTTGGAGTAATCCCAACGCATTTTTCCCTGTTTGCGGAGGCTCAGAGTGCCCGATTCCGGCGGCCGGGGATGCCCCAGGATGCTGTAGTTTTCGACGAAGTGCACCGATAGCGTGCGCGCGCTGTTGTAGTGATCCTGGACTTTCTGAATGAGCTGATCGGTGGCGGAATCGGCAAGCGCCGCCAAAGACACGACCAGCAGCCACAAAATTCTCAATCTAAAGGACAGACGTAGATTAGGGAGCCTGCGTTGATTCAAGGCGCTAAGCGTTCGATTTTCCAGCCTTGGGTAGCCGCGCGCGTGTACCGGATGCGATCGTGAAGGCGGCTCTTGCGGCCTTGCCAGAATTCAATCACCTCCGGGAAAACGCAGTAGCCACCCCACGAATCCGGCCTGGGAATCTCATCCGACCCGGCATAGCGCATTTCCAGTTCCCGCATTCGCGCTTCGATCACATCTCTGGAGGGCAAAACTTGGCTTTGATTTGAAGCCAGCGCTCCCAGCCGGCTTGCTCGGGGGCGCACCCGGAAGTACGCTTCTGATTGTTCGGGAGATGTTCGGGTGACCGATCCCTCGACGCGCACCTGCCGTTCGAGTTCCGGCCAGTAGAAAGTCAGCGCGGCAAACGGATTGAGCGCGAGTTCACGGCCTTTGCGGCTCTCGTAGTTGGTGTAAAAAACGAACCCATTTTCGCTGACCTCTTTGAGCAGCACGACTCGGGCAGAGGGCCGGCCGGCGGCTGTCGCGGTGGCTAAAGTCATGGCATTTGGTTCTTTTAAATCAGCAGCTTGCGCGTGCTTGAGCCAGGTCTCAAACTGCACAATTGGGTTTGAATCGCAATTTGCCTCATTGAGCTCACCCAACCGGTATTCTGCGCGCAAATCCGCGAGCGAGAGGCAATGGGTTTGTTTGGTAATTTCGGCCACGGCTCCAGTTTGGCACCGCCCGGCCCGGTTGCTATACTCGGATCTGGCATGTACTATCTGGTCACGACTCTGCACGTGATTATCTGTTTTTTTCTGATTATTGTGGTTCTTTTACAGAGCGGCAAAGCGGCTGATCTGGCGGGAGCGTTCGGCGGCATGGGTTCGCAGACGGTATTTGGCCCGCGCGGCACGGCAACGGTTCTCTCCAAGGCGACCACCATAGCGGCCTCGCTGTTCATGATTACTTCCCTGGCCCTGGCGATTATGGCCGATCGCATATCCCCGAGCACGGGAAGCGTACTTGAAAACCGGAAGGCTCCGGTGGCGCAGCAGCAGACCAAGCAACCGGCTCCCAAACCCAAGAAATAGCCGGCCCAGCGGAGATGGCGGAATTGGCAGACGCACTAGCTTGAGGTGCTAGCGGGTAACACCGTGGGGGTTCAAGTCCCCCTCTCCGCACCAAACAGAAAATTGTCTGATTTTTCTGCATGTAATAGCGCGTGCGCCTAAGTGTTCACATGCGGCCCGAATGGCCGTTTCCTGACACCTACCCTATGGCTGTTCTTTTTAGAGCGTCGGCAGGGGCGCTGCTCTACGAACTATTGGCAAATGGGTTTACGATCCTCACACCTGAGATCGTTTGCCCAGGATTCAGATCCTCGGATAAAATTCGATCTGCGCCTGCCTTCAACGCCGCGGCCACGATCAGCGCGTCCCAAAACCCGATACGCGCTTCGTCCTCGATCCGGAAGGCAGCAGAGATTTCCTCCGAAGTGGCGTCCACACACCAAACCAGATAGCTGTTTACGACAGCTCTGGCAGATTTCTTGGGTAATGGCGACGTGATTTTACGGGTAACATTGACATAAAATTCTTGGAGCACTTGTGTACTAAGGGCGCCCGCTCGTTCACTCCACAGTTGCTGCAGAATTCGCTTCGCCACGTCGTGCTTAGCTCCGGCATCGAGGTCATGTGCGTAGATCAGAATATTCGTGTCGATGAACGCCTTAGCGTTCATGCAGTTCATCCCGGCTGGCTGTAATCATTCCGCCCAAGTGAAAGCCTTTTTCCAGCGAGGCCAGTGCTGCGCGTTGGGAGCGCAGATAGACTTCCTCGCCAGCGACAAGGGATTCGATCTGTTCTGCAAGCAATCCGCTAATAGAGGTCGAGCGCTGGGCCGCAAGTACCTTGGCCTTCTTTATCATCTCGGGACTTAAGCTGATCGTGATGTTTTGCTTTTTCCTAGCCGGTTCTGCCATATTCCAGGTCCGTCTGTTGCGCACGTATCGTACGTGCTACACCAATTGTACGTGAGGGTTTGCTGCGAAACAATCTGCGCAAACCATTCGTAATCCTGGCGGTGCTTATAATCAGCGGCCACCGCGTAGCCTTTCGGTAGAAACTCCATCCGCTCAATTCCCGGCAAACTTCGCCGTGACGAGTTGCAGCCTAAGAGGCTTGATTCCGTCAGAACAAAAGCCGCAGGGATAACTGTATATTGCGGGGCGGATAAGCTGACGTGATTGTGCCGAATCCTGTGTTCGAGACGTTAGTCGTGGGTGCCTGGAAGTTTACGTTATTAAACGCATTCAGAAAATCTGCGCGGAAACCCAACGACGTCCCCTCATGCCAGAGCGGAAAGAGCCTTGCCACGAACAGGTCATAAGTCTGTAGCCCCGGCCCCCGCACGTCTCCTGCGCCCGCCGTTCCAAACGCGCCTTGCGGAGCGGGAGCATAGACGGCGGGATTGATCCATCCGTTTGCGCCGGGATTGGGCAACAGAGCGGAGCCACCGATGTAATCGGCCTGGCGATTGCCCAGTATCGGCGTGTTGCCAGTCACGTTCAGCGGAAAACCAGTCTGCAGGTGAATAACACCGCTCGATTGCCAGTTGCCGGCGACGCTACGCACGTATGCCGGCTGGTCTTTCAGCCGCGGCAATGACCACACGAATGTGCCGGTGAAAACATGCCTGGCGTCGTAGGAGAGCGGTCCATACATCCAATACAGGTTGTAATAGTCGAACTGATTGTCCGTATCGGACGATGCATTCCCCAATGCCTTCGAAAATGTGTACGCCGCCGTGAACGTCACGTCTCCGACTCGACGCGATAACTGTGTCTGCAGGGCGTGATAATTGGAAGTCGCCGCACTCAAAAACTGCTGAATGGTCGAATATCCCGGGAAAGGCCGGATACTGTTCTCATTTGTTGTCGCGGGAACCGGGGCAAGCACAGAGAAATAAGGTTGATTGATGTCGGGCTCAACGAGCAGATGACGGCCCAAAGTGCCCACGTACTCGCGCATGGTTTGTCAACCCCGGCGCATTGATGAACCCGAACCTACAATTCGCACAAGCCATTCACGGCCGTTCAACGGGCCGTGGAACGGGCATCATCGAAGAATGGCATGGAGGAGCGCGACGCTAAGAACAACCATGGCGCCTGTTGGGTATTACAGGTGGCGGTGTTTTCCGGGTATACACAGATCTTCAGAACTACTGCCGCGACCGTTTCAAAACGATTCTGATCCCCAATCAGATGGCGCCCGACGGCAGCTTCCCGCAAGAGCTACAGCGCACAAAGCCGTACCGCTACTCGCTGTTCAATCTTGAGGTCATGTCCGGCATAGCGCAAGTACTTTCCACGCGCCCAGACAACCTTTGGACATTCACTCTGCCGGATGGCCGTTGCATGGCAAAAGCTGAGGCGTCATGTACCCGTACATAGCCGATAAATCGAAGTGGCCGTATCCGGCCGACGTGATGTACTTCGATCAGTGGCCTCTGTCAGAACAGAGCTTACTGTTCGCTGAATAAGCCGGAATATCTAGAGCTCTGGCGCAAACTCAACGAGGATCCGTCTGTTGAGGAAGCCATCCGAAACTTTCGGAGTGATTATCTGCACGCCAAAGGCCTCGGCGTCTTGAAAGTCTATGCGGTTGAAAGTCACAATGTTGGATCCGGAACGAACCGCCACTTCCAGGATACGATCGTCATCAGCATCCGGCAAAATCGGCCGCCAGCGGTAAAAAATCTGGACCAACCTCGCCTGACTGCAGAAGTACTCAATGAGCTGGACAGTAGGATGGCGCTTGAGCCAGCGGTCCTGTTTCGGCTTATGCGTGTTCAGATTGTCTATTATCTAGCTGATTTTTTCGGCGATGGACTTTGCCTGGACGAACTGCAGCAGATAATCCGGGCCGCCGGCTTTTGAATCCGTCCCAGACATATTGAAGCCACCGAAGGGATGAGCGCCGACCATGGCTCCGGTGCATTTCCGGTTGATGTAGAGATTGCCCACGAAAAACCGTTTTCTCGCCTTTTCGGCCTTTGCCGGGTTGTTGGTGAATACAGCTCCGGTCAATCCGTACTCGGAATCATTGGCAAGCTGTAGCGCGTGGTCAAAGTCCTTGGCTTTAGTCACGGCCAGCACGGGGCCGAAGATCTCTTCCTGGAAAATGGTGGCCTTCGAATCGACGTCGGCGATCACGGTGGGCTTAACAAAATAGCCCTCACCGCCGGCCTTTTCGCCACCCGTGATGAGGCGGCCTTCTTTCTTGCCTTTTTCAATGTAGTTGAGGATAGTCTTCTGGGCGCGCGCGCTGATTACCGGCCCCATGTAATTGTGGAAATCGTCGGACGAGCCGACAGTCAAACCTTCAACCTTTTCTTTCAATTTGTCGAGGAACTCGTTATAAACAGGCTCGTCGACGATGGCGCGGGAGCAGGCGGAGCATTTCTGGCCCTGGTAGCCGAAGGCGGAATAGAGCACGCCCAGAACCGCCTGATCGAGGTTCGATTCCCGGTCGACAACAATCGCGTCCTTGCCGCCCATTTCTGCGATGACGCGTTTGATCCAGATCTGGCCTTTCGGCGTTTTAGCAGCCAGTTCGTTAATGCGGAGGCCGACATCGCGCGAACCGGTAAAAGAGACGAAGCGGGTTTTCGGATGCGTAACAATTGTGTCGCCGATGGCGGCGCCACTTCCGGTCAAGAGCGCAAAGCTTTTTGCGGGAAATCCAGCTTCGATCAATACTTCTGCGAACTTGGCTGCAATGGTGGGAGTTTCACTTGAAGGTTTTAGGACCACTGTATTGCCCACTACAAGCGCAGCGGTGGTCATGCCGACCATGATGGCGAGGGGGAAATTCCAGGGTGGAATGACTACGCCCACGCCAAGCGGCACATAGACCATCTCGTCGTGCTCGCCGGGAAGCTGGACGACCGGCTCCGGATTGGCCAATTTCAATGCCTGGCGGGCGTAATACTCGCAGAAGTCGATGGCTTCGGCGATTTCGGCTTCGGCTTCCACCCAGGTCTTGCCGGCTTCATAGACCAGCCAGGCGTCGAATTCAAATTTGCGCTCGCGGAAGATGGCGGCAGCGCGCAGCAACATATCGACACGATCCTGCATCGGCAGTTCCGCCCAGGTCGGGAAATATTCGTAAGCGGATTCCACGGCATCGCGCGCGTCCTGCTCGGTTCCCTTCTGGTGGATGCCGATGATCTCCGAAGGGCGCGAGGGATTGACGGACTCGAATTTATCCCGCGACGTGCGCCGCTCGCCGGCAATCAGCAATTGGTATTCTTTGCCGAATTCGGAGCGCACCTTTTCGAGGGCGCGCCGCATGGCTTGTGCGTTCTCAGTCTTGGTGAAATCCGTATACGGTTCGTTCTTGAACGGAGCAAGAGTAGTGGGTGGAGTAGCAACGGCAGACATAATTTGGCTGGATACCTTCTTTTTGATGACTCCGACGCGGATTAGATGCGATCCTCAATCGTCTTTTCCGCGATTTTGCGGCCGCGCTCAAACATAGCTGCGGCATCTTCGGCTATTTCCCGGCCGCGCTCATAGAGCTCGCGACCTCGTTCAAAAAGATCCTGGCTCGATTCGAGGAAGTTTTTCTTGCCGCGTTCGGCCTGGCGCGCCAGACGATGGCGGGTACGTTCTCCCGATTCAGGCGCCAGCAGAAGAGCCACCGCTGCGCCCAAGACTGCTCCTCCAAAAAACCACAAAAAGACATTGCTGCTATCGCGTTCCATTTTTCCTCCGATTACATTCTATGTCCCGCGCGGCCGGTTTATCGAAAAGCTTCAATTTCGACGTTGTTTCCATCGGTACGAAAGGTCAGCAGGCCGCGCTGGTCGGTGCGGAAGACCTGGGTATGGTGCTCGGCCAGCCGGGCCAGAACGTCCGGGTGCGGATGATGGAACTGATTGAGATATCCGTCCGAGATAAATGCAAAGCTTGGCTGAAGCTGATCGAGAAATGGCTCTGAAGAAGATGTACGGCTGCCATGATGGCCTACCTTCAACAGGGTGATCGGCCGCAGTTCCCCGCTTTCGAGCATGCCGGCTTCGACCGGGCGCTCGGCATCCCCCGTCAGGAGAATGCGGCGGCGGCCATAGGTGACTTCAAAAACAAGCGAATCATTGTTTCCCGGCGCAGCGGCAGGGGTGTAATCGGGGCCGGGCGCGAGAAAGCGAATTTTTGTGCCGCCGATGGCAAGCGGCGGTGAATTACGATTCAAAGCCAAAATCTGAACATGATCGGCGGCAGCGTGCGCGCGGACATTTTCCCAGGCATCGCTTTCCGGTTCAGCGCCGGTCCAGAGCGCGCGCGGGTGGAAATTGTCCAGTATCGCCGGAAGCCCCGCCATATGATCCGAATGGCCGTGCGTGAGGACTGCGTAATCCAGGTGGTGGATGCGGCGGGACCATAGATAGGGCGAGACTACGTCCTCACCCATATCGATTTGGGGCTTGCGCTGCATGCGCTCCAATCCGGGGAAGCCGCCGGCATCGACGAGCATGGTCTCGCCATCGGGAAACACGAGCAGCAGGCTGTCGCCCTGGCTTACATCGATAGCAGTCAGTTCCAGCAGCTTTGGCTTAATCTGTGGCGGCCAAGGCTGCCAGCACACAACGGCGAATGCGAGCAGCGAAAACGCTAGCGCAGAGGCGACATAGCGCCGGCGGCGAATGGCAAGCGAGAGCACGGCCAGCGAAATAGAAAAGACAATCGCGATCCAAAGGGGCAGCGTCGCGATGCGCCATGCCGGTTCCAGGCGAACGTGCCAGCTTGCCACGTGCTCCGCCAGATGCAGCAAAAGGCCGGTAAGCAACGCCAGGGCTTGCCAGCCGGTAGCGATGGCAGCGAACCCGGCCGGTACGACAAGCGAGAGCAGCGGAATCACGATGATATTGGCCGAAAGACCGGTGATCGAGAGCCTGTGGAAGTAACTGACCATCGGCAAAGCGAGACCGAATTGCACGCAGGCTGAAACGATCACCGCATCGGCTACAAAAGCACCGGCGCGCGCCCCGGCAGCTACGATCCAAAGCGACCATTGCCGCCGCAAGCGGGTCCAGAGGCTCAGCGTGTGCGCCAGCAGACGAAGTTCCGTGCGCCATTGCGCGGCGGCAGGCGCCACCTGGGCGTCATAGGCACTCTGATCGAAGCGCTTGATGGCCGCCCGTAGCGGCTCGGTGGTGCGTTCCATTACCGGTATAGCGAAAACGGCAATGGCTGCGGCGGATAGGAATGACAATTGAAAGCTCGGGTCGAACAGCTCGTCCGGATCGAAAATCAAATAGACAATTCCGACGGCCGCCAGCATGTTCAAAATGCGTGTTTTGCGGAAACAGTAGCTGGCAATCACGAAGAGAGTAAAGCCACCGGCGGCGCGTACAACCGGCGAACTGAAGCCGGAAATGAAGGCGTACATCCAGCTCGCAGCGCCCGCCGCGAGAAGCGCCTGCATGCGGCGGCAGCGAAAGATCCGAAGAATGGTCAGGATGGTTAAGGCAAGTACGGAGATGTGCTGGCCGGAGATGACCAGAGCATGATAGGTTCCGGTAACGCGAAAATCGTTGGTCCAGCGCCGCTCGACGCCGCTGGTTTCGCCGATCAGCGTCGCCTGTAGCAGCGCGGCTGTGTGCTGATCATTGGGGTAGAGTGCGGCAAGTCGCGCGAGCGCCCAAGTTCGAATCGCAAAGAGGGCGCCGGCAAAGCGCGAGCCACAGCGGCCGTTCACAACGTGAATATCCGCGGGGCCGGCAACGCTTGCGGTCCAATAGATATGTTGCGCGGCGAGATAGCCGGCGTAATCAAAGGCGTCGGGATTTTGAAAGTTGCGCGGCAGGCGCACCTTCGCTACGGCTTCCACCCGCTGGCCATAGTCAAGCGCAAGCTGCTGATCTCCCTTCAAATTTACGGAAACCCGCGCCTGGGCATTTTTGCCGAGATCGAGGGTAAATTGCTCCCGGTTTGGTGAGAAGACAGGCGGATTGGTGACGCAGCCGGAAAGGAGAACGGTTTCGGCATCTTCGGCCGAGAGACGCGGGGCGCGGCCTTGCCGGTGAATGACCTGGGTAGCGATTCCGGCGACAACCAGACAACAGGCTGTGGCCGCGTACTGCATGCGCCGGGTGAGAAGGGTGACCGCAAGAACGGCGGCACAGAGCGCGGCTGGAATTGCCAGATCACGCAATTCAAAGAAATAAAAATGCGCCAGGAGGATTCCCGCAGCCAAGGCGACGGAGGGAAGCACCAGCGGTTCGCGCACATGAAAAAAGTGCGCTGCAGGCGGAATTTTTCGCTATTCGTTTCGCAGGGCCCGGACGGGGTCAACGCGGGAAGCACGCCACGCCGGCACATAGCCGGCCACGACACCGAGCAATAAGATCAGCATCACGGCACTTCCGAATACCACCGGATCAACGGGTTGCAAGCCGACGAGCTGGCTCTTAATCAGGCGGATAACGAATCCGGATAGAAGCAGCCCGGCTGCCAGGCCCGCCAGAAGCATTGCGCCCATGTCCGTCAGCACCATGGCGATAACGGCCTTTGCTTCCGCGCCTACGGCCATGCGAATGCCGATTTCCGTTGTGCGCTGGGAAACCGCATAGGCAAGCACGCCGTAGATGCCGATGGCCGCAAGCAGGAGCGCCAAGCAGGCGAAGATGGATGTCATGCGCGCGATGAGCTGATCGGTCCGGACCCGATCGTTAACCAGTTCGGTAACAGGCCGGGCGAGAGAAATGATAGCGTTGGGCTCAACTCTCGTCAGAGCCCGGCGGAGTGAATTGAGTTCGGCCAGCGGATCGAGAATCGTGCGCACTTCGAAATAGACCGAGTCAGGAATCTCAGGAACGCCCTGCTGAAGAGCGGAATAAAAGCGCGGGCGAACCGGGCCGCGCAGGCCATGATCCAGCGTGTCTTTGGAGACGCCGATAATTTCGAAGCTCATCCGCTTGTCTCCATAAACGTCGGTGACGTGCTTACCGATGGGATTTCTATTGGCAAAGAAGATCTTCGCGAATGCCTGATTAATGACACATACAGGCGGGCCTCCGGGCTGATCGCGTTCATTGATCTCCCGGCCCAGCAACATCGGTATGGCGAGCGTGGAGAAATAATGCGGCCCGACTTCATCCCAGCGCGAATTTCGATCATCCTTGCCTTTGGCTGTATAGCCTTCCACCTGGACGTCATCAGCGGATTCGGTGCCGGTCAACAGACCGTTTTCCGAGTAGGCAACGCCGCGGATTCCAGGGGTGGCGGCAAAGGCGTCGCGCAATCTGTCGTAGAGCCGCACAAGCTGCTTATCTTTGTAGCCCGCGCCGGTTCCATCCACACGCAGGATCAGCAGCCGCTCGCGCGTGTAACCCAAATCGACGTGCTGCAAATTCAGAAGCGTGCGCAGGAACAGTCCGGCCCCGACCAGAAGCGCGAGCGAAAGCGCAACCTGCGCGATGACGAAGAGCTTGTTCAAGCGGAGCTTGCCGGCAGAGGCAGTCATGCCGCCCGCGCCTTCGCGCAGCGCCGTGCCGATTTCCGTACGGGCGGCGCGCAGAGCCGGCGCAAGTCCCGATAAAGCGGTGGTGAACACGGCAATTCCAGCCGTGAAGAGCAGAACACGCCAATCCAGGCTGATGCCCAGCCGCACGGGATTGGCGGGCGTGGAGACCATTCGCACCAGAACATTTGCTCCGGTTTGCGCGAGCAACAGGCCGCCGCATGCGCCCAGAACCGAGAGGATGAGGCTTTCCGTGAGTAGCTGGCGAATGACACGGAACTTATTGGCGCCGAGGGCGAGGCGTATCATCACCTCACGGCGCCGGGTGTTGGCGCGCGCTAACAACAAATTGGTTACGTTCACGCAGCAGATGAGGAGGACAGCGGCGACAGCGGCGAAAGATCACGAGCAACGGCTGTTGGACCTGCTCGCGAAGATTGGAGGCTCCCTGCGCGGCGGGCCGCAGCTTCAGATACTGATTCATGAACTGCTTCCTCGCCTCAGGCGTCAGCGAGGCATAGCTTGCCTCCAGTTCGCGCTTGAAGATTGTGTTGGCTTCAGTCTGCGCCTGCGCGAGAGTGTAGCCGGGCTGCAGACGTCCGAAGACGTGCAGCCACATGACCTTTTCCGTAGGGTCGGGCAGCGGATCCAGATAGTCGCGGCCGGGCATGACTGCGAGCGACATAGTCACTGGCGCCCACATATCCGGGTTGGCGCCCACTGTTTCGCCAAAAAAGCCGGGCGGCGCGACGCCGATCACGGTGAGAATCGCCCGCCGTACTCTAATGGTTTTTCCGAGAATGTCCTGGGCGTGGCCGAACCGCCGCTGCCAATAGTCATAGCTCAGGACTGCATAGGGAGCCTGCCCGATTTCCTTATCTACCGAAGCATCGAAGAAGCGGCCGATGTAGGGCTGGACTCCGAGGGTTGAAAAGAAGTTGCCGGAGACCAGGCGAAGATAGATGTCTTCGGTCTGATCGCCTCGGATGACGCCCTGATAGGCCGCCAGACCGCTCTGGGTGGCAAACAGGCCAGAGAGCGAACGCATCTGCTGGTGCAGTTCCAGAAATTCCGGGTAACTGAGCAACCCGCGCTCGCCGCCTTCGCTGCCGATTGCAAGCCCGCTGTCGCTGGGATTCGTCAGTATAACGAGCTGTTCCGGATGCTTTACCGGAAGCGCCTTCATCAACAGCGTGTCGAGCAGGCTGAAGATGGCGGTATTCGCGCCGGTACCCAGCGCAAGCGATAAGACCGCTACGGCAAAAAAGCCGGGCGTGCGCGCCAGTGAGCGCCAGCCGAACTGCAAGTCGTGCCACAGCAGCATATCTGGTTTATATCAGCATGCAGCGCGCTAAGCTAAGTGGCTGAAAAAGCTGATGAGCGCAGGTGTAGCGTGTCCGCTTTTGGAACCTTACCAGACCAGCCGCGCACCCAGTTGCACGCGGCGCGGCGTATTCGCCTGAGCGCCGATGATGCCGAAGGTGGAACTGGTCGGGTTCAGATTGGGAGCCGCAAAGCCGACACGATTTGTTGTGTTGAAGGTTTCGAAACGAATCTGCAGCTTGGCTCCCGTCTCGCTGAAGACGAAATCTTTCAATAGGGACGCATCCAGATTTTTCGTCGCGTCGGCTCGCAGATTGTTGAACATGGTATCGAACGTTCGGATATTAAAAACCAACTGCTGGCTCGATACGGTGTCGAACTGCGAAATATCGAACGCATGGCCGTCCGGCTGGTGCGGGTTGAAGTTCAGCGGGCCGCCGTAGTAGATCACGTTTCCCCATGCAAGCGGTGGCCCGGATTGGAAGGTAATGTTGGCGTTGACAACCCATCCGCCGAACAGCGCATTGGCCCAACGGGAGTTCAGGTCGAGAGCGCCGCCGCGACCGATTGGAAGCTGATAGACCACTGCCGCCACTTCGCGCAGCGGGCGCGAATCGGAGCTAATTACTTTCTCAGGCCGCGTGTCGGTATCGTTCAGATAATTGACGCGGTCGATCTGTTTGCTCCAGATAAAGTTGTTTATGAATTGCAATCCGTGCGTAACCCGCTTTTGCACACGCACATCGAGACTTTCGAAATAGGAGCTGCCTGCGCTCGCCCCCTGCTCCAGGATTCCGTTCGGGGTCCCGGTTGTGGATGCGGTAGGAACGCCCGGCACACTATATTGCGGAAACGGAAGCAACAACTGATCTAACGCGATGGTTGAATTGTTCAATGAGCCCGCATTCGGAACCAGTCCGGCAAATGGATTTTTGACGGGCGTTGTCAGCAATGTATTCAGCGCGTTATTCCGAACGGTTGTGGAAGGCGACAGATCCTGGCGCGGGATGGGGTCCAACTGCGTTGCGATGGGCAAGCGCACGGCGTGACTGCCGATATACGCCGCCTCAACGACAATTTGGCCGGGAAATTCGTGCTGGATACTAAAATCCCAGCGAATGTCGTATGGATTCGTCACGTTCGGATTGAAGAACGCGATGCCCTGACCGATGAAAGCGCCGGGGCCCACGCTACTGCCCTGGGGCAGGATTCCCGTGGGGAACGCATTACTCAAGGTGAACAGCGGCGTGATGTTGCTGTTGTTGTTATAGACCGTGTTGGTGCTGAATCCGGGCTGCTGCACGCGATACAGGTTGCTGAGATTTTCGCTTCCATCGGTAACGCTGTTATCGAATAGCTCCACAGGAAAGACGAAGACACCGAAGCCGCCGCGGATGACCGTTTTATTTCCCAGTGCGGCAGGCGTCCAGGCAGCCCCGATGCGAGGGCTGAAGAAGCCCCAGATGGTGTGGTAAAGCTGGCGGTTCTGGGGAGTGGCATACATCAGGCCGCCGAGCGTGTTGAACTGGCCGGGCGGCGGCAGCAGCGCGAGTTGGGATGAGGTGTAGGCGCCCGAGTTGTACAGCGATGCATAAGCAGACGCAGCCGCGGGGCTGATGGGGTTGGTGATCAATGGATTAAATCCGTTGACCGCGCGGTTGAACAATTCAGTCGCCGGAGACTCGTGTTCAAAGCGTATGCCGAGATTTAACGTCAGATTCGGCCTGGCGCGCCAGTCATCCTGCAGGAATGCGGCTTGATAGGTGGCGCCTACGGTGCTCGCCGTATTGTTGGCAAAGCTGGCGGAGGTGGGCAATCCGAGCAGGAAGTCCGCCATATCTGCGCCGAACGGAGGGGGAGTGGCGTTGTAAGCCGGACCGTTGGTCCAGTTTGCCGTGCTGGTCAAACTACTGCCGAAGGCAAATGTGCCGGCGGAGGCGCCTTTGGTGAAGGAACTCCAGCGGTAATCGCGCAGGTCCACACCGAATTTCACCGTGTGATTGCCCGCAACCTTCACGAACTGCACATAGCCCTGATAGGTGTCGTATGTATCGCTGCCATCCGAGTTGTAGCCAAGACACTGGAAGCTGATTTGCGCGCCGCCGGCATAGCTGCATCCGGAAAAGGTGATGTACGGAAACTGCGGCTGCACCGAAGAGGTTTGCATATAAGACGGGAAGCCGAGTGAGGTGAGATTAAAGCCGTCGCTCGGATTCGAGTGCACCTCGATATAGCGGGTCCAGGCCAGCCGGACATCCATAAACGTTGTCGCCGAAAAGGTGTGCGTTTCGTCCACATCCGCGCCCTGGTTCAGGCGGTGAAAATAGTTGCCTTCCGTGATGTTGGCGGCGCCGAAGTAAGGATTCTTGAACTGCGTGCGATAGTTGTGGCGCGCGGTGGCAAAGAGCTTGTCGTTGTTTCCGATATTCCAATCCAACCGGCCGAGTTCGTTGTCAAAAGTGTCTGTATCCACGGCATTGACAATGTAGTTATTTTGCCCGGTGGCTGTGCCGGTACTATTGGGCGCCGGATAGTACTTCAATATGGCCAGCGCGACGGGATTCAGAAGACTGGCCGGGATGACGTTATTCGGGAACGGCGCGCGCGTGACGACGCCGTTGACGGTAGTGGTCGAGAACGGATTGTACAACTGGTATTGCTTTCCGAGCGCCAGCAGCGCTGAGAAATCCCCGTTACGCTCTGCCGCGGTGGGCACGGTGGCGAAGTTAATGGGACTTCCGGTTTCGAGCGGCGAATTGGCCGGGTCGGAATCCTTCAATCCTTCATAAGCCATGAACCAGAAGAGCTTGTCTCTGCCTTTGAATACTTTGGGAATCCAAACCGGCGCGCCCGCGGTAAAGCCCCACTGGTTGTAATGATAGGGCGGCGTAGGCGTGCCCGCTTTGTTGTTGAAAAACGAATTCGCATCCAGATCGGAGGTTTGGTTGAACCACCAGGCCGAACCGTGCAGTTGATTGGTGCCGCTCTTCGTAATCTGGTTCAGGACGCCACCGCCGGTGTGCCCCAGGCTGGCGTCGGATTCGAATGCGTCGACGCGCACTTCGGTGACCGCATCTTGCGGCGGGCTGTATGCCAACTGATTGCCGAATCCGGCGTTGGGAGCGCCATCGAGCAGACTTTCATTCGAGCCAACCGGCGCGCCGCCGAGGCTGACCTGGGTAGCGGCGGGCTGATCGAACGGGCGTACCGGTCCCGGTTGGAAAACTGAAATGGCGCCCATGGCCAAGGTATCGAGCATCAGCGGTGTTCGCCCGTTCAACGGAAGATCTTCTACCTCACGCGTTGTGATTACCTGCCCGACGGTGGCATTGGAGGCCGTGACCAAAGGCGACTCTTCGGTGACGGTGACATTTTCGGTTACGGCGCCAATGGACATTTTGATATCGATGACCGGATGCGCGCCGGCATCGAGGGTGACGCCTCGCTGCTCGAACGTTTTGAAACCGGGCGCCTCGGCGCTGATGTCGTATTTGCCGGGCGCAAGAAATGGCAGCGTATAGGCGCCGGAATCAGCAGAAACCGTATCCGCTTTGGCGCCGGTGGCGGTTGCGGTGGCAGTGATTTTCGCTTTGGGAACGGGCGCGCCACTGGGATCGGTAACGGTGCCGCTGATTGTGGCGCTGGTTTGTCCCCAAGCTGCGCTTGACAGGAGAAGGAGAGCGCACAACCCAACGGGGAGGCGTTGCGCGCGATGCAAATTCGGTGGGGCGACGTGGCCAATTTTCGACATCATAGAAATTCCCTTTATGCTGCGATTCGTAAGAGTACGCTATTGCCTGCACTATAAATCGGGGAATGGGATCTCAGAAAGCAGATTATTTGAACGGTGCGTTCAGTCGGACTAAACGGGTTCACTATTGCCGCGGGGGACTTGACAGCGTTGTTAGACTGAGGTTTTAAAGACGTTTTCAAAGCGTCCGATAAAGAATACGATTATTGCGCTCCAAGCAAAACAGGCAGTATGATGCACCGCGAAGAACTGGACCCGCTTGCCCCCCAGCGAGAGGCAGCGATTTTTTACGGGCTCTTCTTGCGCGGGCACTCGGCGGACGCTTTGCGCCGCGATATCGATGTACCCAGACCGGTGTTTGACCGCTGGCTACAGCCGCAACGTTATGAGGCCCACTTCCGGGACTCGCTCCGGCAGATGTATTCCTACCGGAAAAAAGTGCTTGCCATTTTTGACGAGCTGGTGCTGAAAGAGAAGCATCGCGCGCGCGTCAACTAACGACTTTTTCAGAGCACGGAAACCTCCAAAAATTTCGAGTGACAGACGCACTCCTCTGCGCGTCTTAGGCGTGGAGGTAAGCATTTATGGCCTCGACAGGAACACAAACAGCTAAAACTCAGGAAGCCCAACAGCAGTCCGGCTCGGGCCAGGCTGCATCGCAGCAAACAGCGCCCCAGCAGCAGCAAAAGGCGCAACAGTCTCAGCAAGGATCGGGCCAGCAGGGCTCGACTCAGCAGGAATCGGGAGGCGCGCGCTCCAGATCCTCGGATCAGGGTCAGGAACTGGCGCGGCGCGGCAGCTTCGGCTCGATGTATTTCCCCTCTACCGCAGAGTTCTTCTCAAATCCGTTCGGCGTGATGCGGCGCATGCATGAAGAGATGGACCGCGCCTTCGCCGACGCTTTGCGCGGTACGGGAATACAGGGGACGCGCGGGGGTATGTGGGCTCCGGCGATTGATGTTTCAGAGCGGCAGGGCAACCTGGTGGTGCATGCGGAATTGCCGGGCGTCAAACCGGAGGATGTACAGGTTGAAGTGGAAAACGACACGCTGGTGCTTTCCGGCCGCCGCGAGCGCTCCGAAGAGCACGACGAAAAAGGCGTGCATCGAAGCGAACGTATGTTCGGAAGCTTTTACCGCGCCATACCGCTGCCGGAGGGAACCGATACGGAGAAGGCTCGGGCACAGTTTAACAACGGAGTGCTGGAGATCACCATTCCCGTGCCGCAGCAGCAATCGCAAACGCGCCGCATCCCTATAAACGAGAGCAAGTAGGATAAACGAGAGCAAGTAGGCTGAGTTGCGGGCGTCCATCGTTGTGCGGGTGTTTCGCGTCCGGTGGGGCGCTGGGAGGAGGTAGATCCAGCCGCTTCGGGGTGGCTCCCGGCGCACCGGTCACAATGAGGAATGCGCAACATCCCTATCTATCAGGTGGACGCCTTCAGCAGCAGCGTGTTCTCCGGCAATCCGGCGGCTGTGTGCCCGCTCGAGGAATGGCTGCCTGACGAGCAGTTGCAGGCCATAGCCGCCGAAAATAATCTTTCAGAGACGGCTTACTTTGTCCGCAAAGACGGCGACGGTTATCAGCTTCGCTGGTTCACACCCGGCTGCGAGGTGGATTTGTGCGGGCATGCGACACTTGCATCCGCTTATGTTCTGTTCCATGAATTAGGCGACCCGGGCGATCTGCTTCGCTTTCATACCCGTTCCGGCGAACTGCGCGTTAAGCGCAAAGGCGGACTGCTGGCGCTTGATTTCCCCGCCCGGCCGCCCTCGCCGGCTACGCCCGCTCCAGCGCTGATTGAGGCGCTTGGAGCGGAACCGAAAGAGGTGCTTGCGGCCCGCGACTACCTGGTGCTGTTTGAAAGCGAGGACGATGTGCGCGGACTAAGCCCGGACATGGAGAAGCTAAAGAAGATTGATCGTTTTGCGACCATCGTGACCGCGCCTGGCAAAAGCTGCGATTTCGTCTCACGCTTTTTCGCACCTGCCAAGGGCGTGCCGGAAGATCCGGTGACCGGATCCGCGCATTGCACGCTGGTTCCGTATTGGGCCGCCCAACTCGGCAAGACCGCCTTGCACGCGCGCCAGGTCGGGCGCCGTGGTGGTGAACTCTTCTGCCAACTGATGGGCGATCGGGTCGAAATCGCCGGATACGCGGCTTTGTTCCTGCGCGGCACCATCCAGATTTGAATCACCCGGCCTCAGCGCCGCTTGAACTTATAGAAAAATTCCAAACTGACGTTGCCATTGAAATCGCGCAGCGCAACGGCGGAGAATCGCTGTGTAAAAGCCCATTCCACTCTGACGATTTCGCTATTAGTCTGGGTAAGATCAGTAATGTAAGTGAACGTAATGTTATTCGCTATTTTCTGTTGCAGCGTCACGCGAGCGCTAGGTTGGCCGTTACTGCCAGAAAAAGATGGGTCGATTTTGAACTGGCTGATGCCGAAGACCCGCTGCACGCGGCTCGCCAGCGGATTGGCGATGGCCTGCCCAAGCAGCGCGGATTCTCCCATCTGGGTAACAGATTGCTGTGGCGGCGTAGGCTGTTGAGCCGCAATCATCGGGTTGGCTGGTGTGGTGTTAGTAGCTAATAACTGGACGATCTGTTCGAAGGTCAGCGGCGGGTCTGAAGTATAACTCAGATGCAGGTTATCGATGGGTCCCGATACGCTAAGTGTTACATCGACGTTCTGCGCGATAGTTTCGAGAGAGAAATTCAGTACCGGCTGGATGGCGTGCGGATTGTAGAAATTGACCGTGCCGACGTTCACCGTATAGGTGTTGCCGAAAAATACCAATTGACCGTCCGTAACCACAGCTCTGCCCAGGATTCCGGGTTCTTCGGCCGTTCCTCGCACCGTCAGGTCGGCGAACACATTCAGACGGTTTGCGTAGGTTGTAATCACTTGTAGATCGGCGGCAGTGCGAATATGGATGGCCAACCGCATGTGACTCAATAAAGGCGATGGCGTGGCGGGCGCGCTCGGCGGCGTGGAAGCGAAGGAGAGCAGAGTGCCCGTATCGACATCCGATCCGTAAACAATGCGGTTCACAACGACATTACCCGATATCAGCGAGCGTTCCGTGCTGCCGGTGAGCTGCATCGTCGCGCTCGAAGTGGCGCTTACGCCCGAGTATCGGACTCGCACGTTGTGCGCCGCAGCCTTCAGGTTGAAGTTCAAAGCCGCGCCAGTGTAACCTGCAAATCCGGTGAGCACAATCTGGCCGCCGCCGCTTTGCGCGGTGAATGTTTGTATGGTCGCGCTGGTGCCGTTCAAAAGAATAACGGCATTGGCATTCGAAATGCCGTTCGGCGCGCCGGTATAGTTCACGTTGGCATCTTTAAGCTCAACCCGGCCGTTCACGGCGGGATTTGAAAAGTTCCCGCGGATCAGCGCATTTAGCGATACTGTGCCCGATGAGTAAAAGTCGCGATCTACATCCTGCAGCAACGCCAGATTGACACCCGCATTGACAGACAGTCCCAATGGGGAACTGCCGTTCTTCAAGTTAATGGCTCCGGATGCCTGGATGTTTGTGTCCGGCCCTTGCAGGTGAAATTGCTGGATATTGACGACCGAATGGTTCAACGCGATAATCACAGGTCCTTGATTGCGTATATCGACAACTGCGATGGGAGGAGCGCCCGTCGGGCTGGGTTGCGGCACAGTCCGGAAATCCAAAGTGCTGAGTTCCAGCCGGGCTGAAAGCTGGTCGGTGTTCAGTAGCGGCCCGTTTAATGTGGCCTGCCCGGCGATGGAAGCATCGAAGTTAGGCTTCACAGTTGGTTCAGTAGAGATAAATGGCGCAATTTGGGAGTAACTGATGCCTGTAAAGGTTACATTGGCGCGCGTGTTGTAATCACCGGCTAATTGCGTCTGGCCAGAGGCGTGAATCTGACTCTGTGCAATATCGGAATCGAGGCGGAAATTGACATTCGATCCAGCACTGTTTGCATTCATTGTTAGTTCGCCAAGAGAGCGGTTGTTGAGCCGCAGCGCGGTGGCCGCAACGTTGGCATTCAGTGTGGAAACACGCACATCCGGCGTGCCGTGACCGGGCTGCAGCCTGGCCGCTACATCGGCGGCGATGCGCAGACTGCCCGAAAATCCAGGCTGCATCTGTTCGACGTGTGTGATCTTAGCAAGCTGAAAGTTCGTGCTGTTGACGCGCAATTGAACATTGCCCGCCTGAAAATCCTTTGCGGGATGAGAAAACGATCCGGAAACAGTCAGGCTTCCGGCCGGAACATCCAGCGTGATGGAGGGAATATTGACCAGAGTGTTCGAATACTGAAGCGAGCCTTGCAGGCTGTTAATCGGTTCCTGATAGACGTTGGCGCGCGTTAGCGCAAAAGAGAGATTGGCCGTAGGCGCGTCCAGCGTTCCCGCCACATGAGCATTCGCGGACAGATTACCTCTCGCCGGCAGAGTACCCTCGCCGGCAATTTGCAGAGCTTTAGCAACAGACAGATTCTGAATAGACGCATCGGCCGTCGTGTAGTAATCGTTTGTCAGCGAAGTGGTTCCGTTGACACGAATGGCGGACCCGGCGAAATCGGAATTGACGTTGTACTGAACCCCGCCATTTACTGTACGGGCGGTAGCAGTTAGATCACCAGCGGCTTGATTTTGCACTCGCAGGCCGCGCGCGGCGACGTCGGCATTGATATTTGAAACAGTAACCTGGGCCTGTTTATTTACTTCGCGAATATCTGCTGCTGCATTTGCGTTGAGTTGAATGGTTCCACCTACGCCCGGTGAGGCGCTTTCAAGCGGGCGGATGTTAGCCAATTGAATGTTCGTGGTGGATACGTGGAACTGCGCGTGACCAACCAGGAAGCTATCTCGCGGATGACGAAATGTTCCGGTTACATCGATTCGCCCACCGGCTGTCGCGAGCTCGAGATTCGACAGAGTAATCAACTGATCCGAAAGGCTGACGTTGGCGCTGAGACGATCGAACGGCTGGCCACCGGCAACGCCATTGACCACCTGTAAATTGGCGCTGCCTAGAGGATCGCCATAGGTACCGTTTATATGAACGTCTGCGGCCAGTGCGCCGCTCGCCTGAATAGAGGATTCACCGGCGAGGGCCAATAGATCCCCAACGTTGTTACTGCGCATCGTGAGGTTCGCCTGAATGGGAGAACGCGGGAGCGGCTTCCAATCGCGCAGCCCGATGGAAGCATCAAACGAGGTTTGCAGACCGGCGCCGTTCAGGATACCGTTTTGCACAACAGCACCGGACGGAGAAGCATTCAGATCGGCCGCGAATTGGTTCATGGGGTGCTGTTCCACTGCAAAGCGGTTGACCGCCACATGACCGGCAATATGCGGAGCCGATAAGTTGCCGGTAATTTGTGCCTGTATAGTTGCCACACCTCCGTTCTCGAGTGTTACTGGCAAAGAGCTCTCGGGCTTTGTGGCTGCGAAATTCGCCGCAGGCAAAAAATCGTTTAAGTTATGGGAGACCAGATTGACGTCTATCCGTTTGTTAAGCGACCCGGCTACATCGACACGCGAGTGCGGAAAAGCGATGTAAGACTGATGTAGATTGACGGCGGCTGTAGCGCCTGCGTAATCGGCATCCAAGCGGCCGCTGACGGGAATGCCCCGCCGCCCCGGCACAATCGCAAGCCGCGCTTCGGCGCTGTATCCCGTGGTTCCTTTGGCTTTGAGATCGCCTTGCGCCTTCAGCGATCCATCGATTGTGCCGTCATAGCCAAGCTGCTTGCCGGTGAAGGCCCGCACCAGCACCGGGATTGAGAAATTACGGAGCGCCCCTTCCACGCTCAAACGCTGCATCTTTTCGATAAACAGCTTCGCAGCGAGCGTGCCGCCCAGCGCGTTCAGCCGCAGGCCATCCATGCTGATGAGATAAGGATCGGCATGAAAGGGCGAGTAAAGACTCACATCCGAAAGCCGCGTGGTGCCGCTTCGGATCGAGAGGTCGCGCGAATTCAGAGTGCCATTGACCGCGTAGTTTTTCTGCGCATCCATGCCGGCCGTGCCGTTCGCCTGCAACGCCCCGGTTGCACTGACAGAGGTCAATTTGAGAAGCTTGCTCAGCTCGTTCAGCGCAAAATTGGCATTGAACTGAATGGCGCTATGCGTCGCGGGATCTATAGTGCCGGACGCCTGGAATGCCGTCGCGCCTATTGTAAGGTGCGCCGTCTGCAATTGCACAACATCGTTTTTTTCGTTGTAGTTCGCGGCCAGCTCCGCACTGAGGCTGCGCGGCGCGCCTTTCGCCTGTGGATCGATCGGCAGATCCAGGCTTTTCTGCATTTCCGGCAACGAGAGGGTGGCATTCAGCTTCGCGGAGATCTGAGGCGCGTTCATGTTCTGCATGGATGCGCTCACCAGGATCTGCGATTGCGCCGTGTTCAAAGTGGCGTTGTTCACCTGCACGGCATCTTTTTCGATTACGACGGGTAAGTTAACGTGAACATCGAGCGGCTGATTCGCCGAATAGGCAAGAATTAACGGATCGATTCTCAGGTTGCCCTGATAACTTGGGTGGACCGTATTGTAGTAAAGAAGAGCGCGCAGGTTTTCGCCCCGTGCCTTAAACGGAGTGGTTCGCTGGGAGTATTCGAGCAAGCCATTCTTGATTTGAAACTGCCCTATCTTCAAATTGACAATAGTTTCCAATCCGGACGTGTTACTGGACTGCTGCTTGATCTTGGGCTCAGGAATATTGGTCTTGCCGTCCGGGAAGACGATCAGATCCACGCGCGGCGTGTCGATTCCCACATAGTTCAGGTCGACCATGTGATACAGCCCTGAAAAGAGTTTCAGCCGCACCTCGAGCACTGCAACGCTCGCGAGCGGATCGGCTCCTTTCGGCTCGGTGCCGTGGAGGACAAAATTGCGAATACGCACCGTCAGATGCCAGGGATCGAATTCAAAGGAACCGATATCGACGGCGCCCCCACTCGATTCCTCAACGACCGAAATGATCTTTTCTTTGACAAAATTCCGGAACCAGGGCGTCTGCATAACCACGAGCGAGGCCAGGATCAAAACCAAAACCAGCGCGGGAATACCTGCCGCAATCCAAATAAGAATCTTTTTTCGCCGGGTCATCGCAAGCTTGCCTCTAAATACTTCACCTTGGTTTCACTACGCTGTGCATCCAGCCATGCAAAGAATTGTTGATTGACTCCTTCAGCCGTCAGAATGTCACGAATGTGGTCACGCAGATCGTCGAGCGACTTACCCGGATATTGACGCCGCAAAGCGGCAGCGTGCTCGCGGTAATACTTTTCGATCTCGTCGTCGCTCACAAGAACGGCTGGTTTGAATCGGGTGTCTATAAATCTCAACACGGTAAGCTGCCACTGAAATTGGGTTCGCAGTTCCAGTTCTGTCAGCCCGTAGCGCTTCAGCGCCGCTTCGTAAGCGGCTTGTGTTTTAAACCTCTGCTTTTTCAGCCGGTCTAATTGCGCGTCGGCCTCCTGCAACGTCGCGATCGGATAACTGCCGATCTGTATCTCACGCCGTATGAACACTTGGTCGATTAAGTGGCCGAGCGCCTCCTTGCGTCTGGCGGGAGTAATATCTAGCGGCCGGCCATCCAGAAAACTCGTGACGCGGATGTCACGATCTATATCGCTGTCCTTGATGATCGAATTTCCGACAACCACAGCGATGCGATCGATTATGACCGCGTGCATCAGAAAAGGAGCGACCAACATCATAAGTGCCGCCCGGCGCCGCATTAGAATGCCTGCCCGATCGAAAAGAAGAACTGAAAGCGGGATAGTTTTTGAGGACTGGCATCGCAGTTGGGAAAAGCCGGATTCCCGATCTGGCCTGCGGTACAACTAAGAATCTGCTGGATGCTCTCATTCCGGTTGAAGCCCTGGTAGCTGCTGGGATTCAGGGCATATGCAAAGTCCACTCTGACCGGGCCCACAGGCGTTTTATAGCGAATGCCAAATCCGGGCGCCTGAACAGCGTAATTGAAGTTCTGGATATTGGGCTGATGATAGGCAAGCGAGATATCGCTGAAAGTCGAATAGATATTGCCCATGTCGTGGAAAATAACGCCGGTCAGATTGGGAAAGAGCAGAGGGAAACGCAGTTCCACGTTGTTAAAGAAGAGCGCATCACCTCCGATGGGAAAACCGGTCGGCGTGCTGGTAGGTGTTCCGGGCGTTTCGCTCATCGTTCCTATGTCGCGCGGGCCCGCCTGGTTGTCGCCAAAACCACGCATGGAAACGCTGCCCCCGCCGAACATGCGCTCGGGCAATGGGATCACGTCATAGGTATTCAAACCTTTCGGAATGCTGAAGGGGATAATGCCGCCAATTTGTGTCTGGCGCGCCAGCACGAACTTAGTTCCGATGGATGTGTACGTCGCATTGCGCGCGAGGAAGCGATAGAAAGTGCGCTGCGATCCGAAGAATCCGCCCGCTATCCCGGTATCCAGTGTGTTCCAGAAACCGTGGTGTGCATCAGCCGGATTATCGCGATGGTCCTGAACGTAGCTGGTAGATAATTCGCCGATCCGCACGGCGCTCGTAAATGCGGGCGTGTTGAGCGCCGGTAATGTTGTATTGGGCGCATCGCGGCGGTAGACAAAGCGAGTCATCAAGGTGGAGGCGCGATTGAATCGCTGTGAAACCTGCACCGCTCCTTCTTCCCTGCGCACCGCGAAGCTTTGAACGTCTTGCGTTGTGTCATACAGAATCGAAAACGCCAGCGTTCGATTGAGTGAGCCGAGAAAGCGCGGAATTGTGTAGTTGATGGATTCGCGCTGCTCAATTGTGGAGTACCGCGCCTGAAATGAAAGTGTCTGGCCTATCCCGAACATGTTCAGGCGGTTGATATCTGCCGAGATCAGGGGCGAAACACCCTTTGTGCCCCCGGCGGCGGCAAGGCTTTGCGTGGTGTGCCCGAACTGGCTGACTTCCAGCCCGAAGCCGAAATTGAAAGTCCAGCGCGCTGCTTCGTCGAAATCGTATAGAACGTACTTGTAACGGTTTGTACCTGAGAAGTCTTGTAACGCAGTGTTTACGCTGGCGAAGATACCGAGATCGGAGAGCTGCTGCGCAATCGCGTTCACCTTTGTCATGGAGATCGGCTCGCCTTCCTGCAGGGTGATGCGTTTCAACACCAGCGACGGCTTGGTACGATACAAGCCCGAAATGACAACCTTACGCACAAACTGCCGCCGACCCTCCTGAATGCGATAGGTGAGATTCATCGTGTTGGGTTCAGAACCGGGGGACTGTACGTAACTGAATGAGGCGGTGGGAAAACCTTCTGAATAGTAGTAATTCAGAATCAGATTTCTATCGGTCGCTACGTTCACCTCGGCGTAGGGCTGACCCACTGCGGAGGTCAAATCGGGACGTAGCGAGTTGAGATCTAACTGGACATCCCCTTCAATGTGCAGGCTTGACACGGTCCACTGCTTACCTTCATCAATGTGGAAGGTCACAGCGATATCTTCAGGCTTGCCTTTGTAATTCGTATCAACGGTGGAAGTAACTTTAACATCACGGAAGCCGTTTGCCTTGTACAGATCGGCAATGGCCTCTTCATCTTTCTTCCTGAACGTCTCACTGTAACGCCCATAGCGCAGCAGCAAAGAGGCTGGGCGTAAAAACATGCGCTCCCGCAAAGTCTCCGGCAGAAAATAGTTGTTGCCTCTGATGTTGACGGCCACCAGTTTGCGCCGTGGCCCCTCCGCAATGTAGTAATTGATGATTTCCGTATCGGTTTTCGGGTTAACCGGCTCTCTCGTGAAGGTAACTTCTACATCCGGGTAACCGCGCGATTGAAAATAGTCGTGTAAATTCTTGGCGCCTTCGGTGAGCAGATCGTTATCAACCGAGCCTTCCTGATATATCGGAACGAACTGGCGAAGCTTTCCCTTTGAAACTTTGGCTTCCACTGCCTTCACCTGAACCAGTGGTCCTGCATTGATGTCAAAAGTCGCCTTGGCGCGGCCGGTATCGACGTTGTAGTCGAGCGATTTCAGATCAATGGAGGCAGTGAGGCGGTTCTTTTTCGAGTACATTTTCCGAATACCCTCGGTGCCGCGGTCCGTGAGAGCGGAGGTGACCTGCCGCCAGCGATGGATGAGGGGAATGCGCCAGCCGGTCGCTCGAATGATGGTTTCGTCGGAGAGTTTGGTATCGCCGTTGATCATCGGCCGCTCATAGCGCGCGCGCTTCCCGGCCACGATGAGGAAACGAATCGTGACCTGGTGGGTTAGCGGATCTTCGATGGTGGCAACGCTGACCTGGGCGTCATAGAGGCCGTTATTATGCAGCTCCTGCTCGATCGTCTTTTGCGCCTCAGCGAGCGTGTCTTCATCGAAAGCCGCGCCTAAATTGAGCTGTGAGTCGCTGATAATGACCGCGCGGCTCGGCGGGTTCTTAATCTGGCCTTCCGCCCCGACATGGCCGATAAAGCGGCGCGCCTTGGTGATAAATCGAATCGCGACGCCGTTGCCGCTCGGTTCGGCCTCGACTTCAATATCGTCATAGAGACCGCTCGCCCACAACCTGTCGATGGTTCCTGCGACTTGCATCTCATCCAGCGGCTGGCCAGGATGCACAAGCTGCATCACTACTAAATCCCGCGGATCAGGAGGCTGAACGGCAGGCTCGTAGGTAACCGATACTACTGTGCGGCCCTGAAACTCTTGCGCGTGCACGAATCGCTGGGTAGAGAAAAACGCAAAGAGAAAAACGGAGCAGAGCGGCCAGATACTTGAGCGCGGTCTCATCTGCCTGCGCGACCGCCGGCCAACCGAATCAGCAACTAAGGCATCTCGTTTACCCGCCACAATGTATCTGGTGGACGCCGGCACACTCCAGCCTGTTACATCTGTGTCGCTGCTGCGCGACCCTGTATCTATAGGTACAACATGCTGTGGTTGTGGCGCACTTTACCTGGTTTGCTAAAAATGTCAGCGTCGCGTTGGAGCAGCCATAACGCACCACGCCTCGGCGCGGCATTGGCCTACTACACGCTCCTGTCGATGGCGCCGCTTTCGATCCTGGTGGTCGGCATCTGCAGCCTGATCTTTACTCGAAAAGCCGCTGAGGCGCAAATTCTCGACAGAGTGCGCGAAGTTGCAGGTTCATCGAGCGCGAACACCATCCAGATGCTACTTCAGAATGCGCATCACCGGAACGGCAATATCGCTACTGTTATCGCTTTTATCACACTGTTGTTTGGCGCCTCGGGCGTTTTCGTAGAATTACGTGATTCGCTGAATACGATTTGGGAAGCGCCGCCGCCCACCATCTCGGGCTGGCGGTCGTTCGTCGCACAACGCCTGACGTCCTTCGTGATGGTGTTGGCGCTGTGCATTTTTTTGTTAGTCTCGCTGTTGCTGAGTGCCGGGGCGGCGGTTCTACAAAAATTCTTTAGCGATATGGTTCCTGTTCACGTCTCGATTCTGAGCCAGACCGCAAACGCGCTTTTCACTTTACTGGCATTTTCGATTCTGTTCGGGCTGATTTTTAAATTCGTGCCAAACGTTCCCATCCGCTGGAGTGAGGTCGCCGTGGGTTCTATATTTACCGCTTTATTGTTCACGGGCGGCAAAGCGCTACTCGCTCTGTATTTCACCACGACGGCAGTGGGCTCCACATACGGCGCCGCGGGTTCGCTGGTCGCGCTGGTGGCTTGGGTTTATTACTCAGCGCAGATCTTCTTTTTTGGCGCGATATTTACCCGTGTCTATGCAGATCATTTTGGCTCGCCCACGGCGAAGAAGGAGCGCAAAACTGTGCGAGCGGCTGTTGCACAAGAGCCATCATCGGCGGCTGGAGCATAGTAGAAGTACTGGTACTGCGTGCGTCGCGTGCCGAATTGGTAACAGGCTGGGCGACATTTGCTCTACAGATGGGGAGCGTACTATGGTTATTACGTGGCGGTTCGGAGGTTTTGGACATATGTGCACAAAAAGCGGACAATACCTGCCAGTAGTAGCGGGAATTCTGGCGCTTTTCGCATTCAATATGGCAAGCGCCGATACATTAACTGGCGCGGGCGGCGGCTGGCAGCCGGCAAGTAGCTGGACGCAGTCCCAGTTGGTGGACGGCACACATGCCACTCCGGGGACGCCCTATTGGAACAATGCATCGGGCGATGGTTTCCAAGGTAATATCGGCTGGTGCCTTACGGGCGGGAGCGCCACTTGCACGATGCTGGGAAGCCCGAATGCGACCGCGGCATTTTTTGGAACCGGTGGCGGCGGATCAGTCCAGAGCATGTTTTTTACGAGCGCCGGCGCACCTCTGGCGCTGACGCTCGCCGGAATCCATACCGATGAGACAACCGCTGATTACTTCGATGTGTTCGGATACTATCTGACCAATGCGAGCGGCACTCCGATTGGCGGTTCTCTGCATCCCATCTTTAGTACGCAGCCTGGAGGTCCTCAGAGCTCGGTGGGCTCAACGGCGCTACTCAGCCTAACCAGCGGTACGACGTACGGTTTCTACATCGAAAACGTAAAAGGCCGCGATAAAGGAATGGAAGCGGACTACTTTTTCTATATGGACACTCCCTCCAATGTCGAATTGAGTCTGGGACCGGATAATTCACAGCATTTTGCGATATTTCAGGCTTCCTCGGGCTACATCATTGGTGACGAGGATGGCGTGGGTTGCACCAACAATCCCGCCTGTGTTCTGCCAACTCAATTCGATTTCAACAACATTATTGTGACTGCAAGCACGCCGGTTCCTGAACCGCGAACAGCGGCTCTTATTCTCCTCAGCCTGCCCCTGGCGGGCTGCCTCTTGCGGCGCCGGCGGTACACGCGCGGCGTTACACGCTCTCGTTAATTTTTGCGAACTTATCTTCATCGGGAATTGATGCTGACGAACTTGCGCCGGTCACTCCGGTTTGCGGTCTTTAGCTGTCACTGCGTGCTCTTTTTATTCGTTGCAGCTTTTACTCCGGTGGCCACAGTAGCGAAAGGCGATACGCTCTACGGAGGCGTGCCAATCAATTGGGATCCGAATTCACTTTATCCTGGCTCATCCTATATTCCGGGCTTGTATTACTGGAACAACGATTCCGGTGATGGCGGGCAAGCAAATATCGGGTGGTGTCTGATCGGCGGCGGCCAATGCAACATGCAGAATCCACCCGGCCGCATTCCCTTTTATACGGCCGCGGGACCATCGGCGCCTGCGAGCTTATATTTTTCGAGCACGGGGCAGGGGCTCCGTCTTACACTCGATGCCGTAGTTACTAACCAGAAGAACGGTGGTAGCGGCGAAGATTTTTTTGGTTACTATTCAACCGATGTGAGCGGAAATCACGTCGGGAGTCCGGTGATTCTGTTTAACTCGAATCAGCCACTCGGGTCCACCATGTTCCTGTCCACTTTCTCGGCGGGACAGAATTACGCGTTCTTCCTCGAAAACATTCAGGGCTACGGAACTGGCGCTCAACAGACCACATACAGCTTCTACATGAATTCGGCCGCAAACTCGAGCACAGGATCGATGCCTGCCGATAACATGCAGCACTTCGCCGCTTTTCAGAACGGAAGCACCTTCTACCTGGGCGCCGTGGATGGCGACGCCTGCGCGGGCACGTTTACGGTAAACAACAGCCCCTGTATTCCTGCTTCAGCGTTCGATTACAACGACATGGTGGTTCAGATCTCACCGGACCCTGACCCTGAGCCCGAACCGGCTACCGCCGCGCTGTTCGCGCTGGGCGCGATTTGCGCTGGAATATACTGCGGCGCCGCGTTTCGAGGGCCGGCAATTAAGCGTCTTTTGGAGCGTGCCAGCGCGTTTTTTCGCTTCACAAATACGTGATACACTCAGTTGTGCGAACGCGGATTTTGGGTATTATTCCCGCCCGTTTTGCCTCCTCCCGATTCCCAGGAAAAGCTCTCGCCTGCATCGCCGGAAAGCCGATGGTGCAGCATGTTTACGAGCGCGCACAGCTCTCGCGCTATCTCACCGACGTTCTGGTTGCCACCGATGACGAGCGGATCGCAAACGCCGTTCGCGCCTTCGGCGGACGCGTTCGCATGACGCGGGCGGATCACCCTTCCGGCACCGACCGGCTGGCCGAGGTAGCGTATTCTGAACCGGCTTCCATTTACGTCAATATTCAAGGCGACGAGCCTTTGATCGATCCGGAAGCCATCGATGCCGCCATACTCGCCGTCCATGCAGACGAAGAAATATCGATGGGAACGCTGAAGAAGCAGATCATCGATCCTTCCGATATTCTCAATACCAACGTGGTGAAAGTGGTTACGAACCTCGCCGGCGATGCCATCTACTTTTCGCGCTGTCCGATTCCATATGAGCGCGATGGCCGCAGCACTGTACCGCTATATTTCAAACACGTGGGCCTGTATGTGTATCGAGCCGATCTGCTGCGCAGATATCCGGATCTGCCCGTAGGCCCGCTGGAACAGGCTGAGCGCTTAGAGCAGTTGCGCGCGATTGAAAACGGATTCCGCATTCGTGTTGTCGAGACCGAGTATGAATCTCTGGGAATCGACACGCCGGAGGACTTAGAACGGCTGAGCCGTTTTTTCTCTATATCGGCGGGAGCATTCCGATATTCGTGACAGAACGGAGGGGCAGCCGGCAATAACTGATGCCTAAGTACATATTCGTGACAGGTGGAGTCGTTTCATCCTTGGGAAAAGGAATCGCCGGCGCCTCCATCGGATGTCTTCTCGAGAGCCGCGGGCTGCGTGTCACGCTGCAGAAATTCGACCCGTACCTGAACATCGATCCCGGAACGATGAGCCCGTTCCAGCATGGCGAAGTCTTCGTCACGGATGATGGCGCCGAAACCGATCTCGATCTGGGTCATTATGAGCGCTTCACGCACGCGCCTTTGACGCAAAGCAATAATCTGACATCGGGCCGCATTTACGAGAACATCATCACGCGCGAGCGTCGCGGCGATTATCTGGGCAAAACCGTTCAGGTGATTCCGCACGTTACAAACGAGATCAAGGCTGCCTGCCGCAAAGTGGCCGCGGATATGGATGTTGCGATTGTCGAAATCGGTGGAACGGTCGGCGATATCGAATCACTGCCTTTTATTGAAGCCATTCGCCAGATGCGTCATGAAGAGGGCCGCGAAAATACGCTGTTTGTCCATCTGACGCTGGTGCCCTGGATCGCTGCCGCTCAGGAACTCAAGACCAAGCCCACCCAGCACAGTGTCAAAGAGCTGCGGGCTATCGGTATCCAGCCGGATATCCTGCTCTGCCGCTCGGAGCGTGCGCTGCCCGAAGACGTGAAGGAAAAGATCGCTCTGTTCTGCGATGTCGACGTGAAGAGCGTCGTAACGGCGCGGGACGTGCGCTCGGTTTACGAAATTCCTCTGCTGTTTGCCGAGCAGGGGGTGGATGAGAGCATCCTGCGGCTGCTACATATCGAAGCGGGCCCCCGCAATCTATCGCGCTGGGTCGAGATGCTCGACCGCCTGCAAAATCCGGTGCGCGAAGTGAGCATCGGCCTGGTCGGCAAGTATGTCGAATACGAAGATTCCTATAAGAGCCTCAAGGAAGCTCTGCTGCATGCGGGCATTGCGCATCAGGCGCGCGTCAAAATCGAGTGGATTGAAGCCGAGCAGATGGAGTGGCCCGAATGCTCGCAGTATCTGCGCCATTTCGACGGCATTCTGGTACCGGGAGGCTTTGGGAAACGTGGTATTCAAGGGATGCTGCACGCCATTCGCTGCGCGCGTGAAGAAAAGATTCCCTACTTTGGAATCTGCCTGGGTATGCAAACCATGGTGATCGAATTCGCGCGCAATGTTTGCGGGCTCGCCGGCGCGGATTCGACCGAATTCAATCCCGCCACTCCACACCGTGTCATCTTCAAGCTGCGCGAATTGAAAGGCGTAGATGAGCTGGGCGGCACGATGCGCCTGGGTGCCTACCCTTGCCATCTCGCCTCCGGCAGTTTTGCCGAGCGAGCCTACGGAACCACTGATATCAGCGAGCGCCATCGCCATCGTTACGAGTTCAATCGTGAATACGAGGACATTCTGACCCGGCACGGCATGCGAATTACCGGCACAACGCCGGACCGCGTTTACGTGGAGATCTGCGAAGTTCCGGACCATCCCTGGTATCTGGGCTGCCAGTTTCATCCGGAATTCAAGTCGAAGCCGCTCGAGCCGCACCCACTATTCACCGCGTTTCTGGCAGCGGCGCTGAAGCACAAGGAAGAAAAATCGCGCGCCCTGGAGCAGAGTCAAACGCCCGATTTCGCGCACGCTCGATGAGCAGGCGCATATCGGTTGGCTGCGCCGGTTCTGACTCCATTCCGTTTGCCAACGATGCTCCTCTTTCACTAATCGCCGGGCCATGCGTTATCGAAAGCGAAGAGCATGTGCTTTCGCTGGCGCAGGAAATCCGCCAGATCGCCGGTCCGTACGTCTTCAAAGCTTCGTTCGATAAAGCAAACCGGAGCAGCATTTCGTCATATCGCGGCCCGGGATTGAGCGAAGGCGTTCGCATTTTGAAGAAAGTAAGGGGGCTTGGGATTCCCGTCCTAACCGACATCCACGAACCCGCGCAGGCCGATGGGGCCGCCGAAGCAGCCGACATTCTGCAGATTCCCGCGTTTCTGTGCCGCCAAACCGATCTGCTGGTTGCGGCGGGGAGAACCGGGCGCGCCGTGAATATAAAAAAAGGCCAGTTTGTCGCGCCGCACGACATCGCCAACGCCGCCGAAAAAGTGGCCAGTACTGGCAACGACAACATACTACTGACCGAGCGCGGCTCTTGCTTTGGCTACAACAATCTTGTCGTCGATATGCGTAGCCTCCTCATCATGGCCGAAACAGGCTACCCGGTTATTTTCGATGCGACCCATAGCGTGCAACTGCCCGGCGCATCCGGCAAATCGTCCGGAGGCCAGCCGCAATTTATTGAACCGCTGGCCCGCGCAGCCACTGCGGCCGGCATCGCAGGCGTCTTCGTAGAGGTACACGAAAATCCGGCACAAGCCTTATCGGATGGGCCGAATGCATTGCGGCTCCATCTGCTTGCGGGATTCCTCGAGCGGCTGCGCAAAATCGACAGCATCATTAAAACGTCGACCGCGATCAGCCCGGATTAGCTCGCCGCCCCCAGACTTAACGTCTCCGCATCATCAGTCCCGGAAAAGACCGGCGTGGTCAAAACTTCCGATCGAATGGCAGCGTCGAGCCTGCTGCCGAATTGCTCAATGCTTCGAATGCGAACATCCGCGGATTCCGCCAGCGCCGAACGAAAAATCGCCGGCAAAGTACTTCCGGGATTGACAACTCTTGCGAGCGCTCGTTCTATCCAATCATTCGTCGCACCAGCTCGCGGCGGCGAAAGCCGCGACAATGTTTCGAGCGTCATTACCGCCGCAGAGTAGACATCCGCCGCCGCGCCCACTTTTCCGCCAGACCGCTGTTCCGGCGACATATACGCGCGCGTACCGACGACCGCGCCGGTAACTGAGAGCTGTACGGTATCTTTTTCGGATCCCGAGTGCAGCTTCGCCAGCCCAAAATCGAGCACCATCGCGGCCTCGACTTCGCGGGCGCCTGAGATCATGACGTTCTCCGGTTTGAGATCGCGATGGACCACTCCCGATTGATGTGCGGCCGCGACTCCGGCGCACAGACCTTCCACCCAATTCACCACGCGTTCCGGCGGCAGCGTGGCATTGATTCGCAAATGCTGCCGCCACGACGCCCCACTGACAAAATCCATCACCAGGAAAGCGCCGCCAGCAGGGAGCTGGCCGAAATCGTGCACGCCCACAATGTTCCGATGACGCAGCGAGGCCACCGCCTGCGCTTCGCGTTTGAAGCGAAGCAGTGCTTCGCGATTTCCGAACAACTCGCCGAGCAAAATTTTTAGCGCTACGATTTTCTCCAGCCGCAGGTCCAACGTCTGATAAACAATGCCCATGCCACCGGCCCCGATCCGCCGGTCAAGCCTGTACCGGCCGACGACAACGCGCTCCACGGGAACCGTTAATTCGAGCGGCGTTCCATCGATGGCACACTCCTTGGTTGACGCATCGTAGCAGGATCCGCAAACGTGACACTCACTCAAAAGATGGAAGTTCTCGCGGTCTAAGCGGCTCAGAACGGCGATGCGCTGCCTGCTTTCCTGATCGATATTGCGCTTCAAACGCAGCACTTCACAGGCCATGACGACTTGCGCCGCCATCGCTTGCAGAAGCTCCCGCTCCTTGCGAGTGAATGGCTGCTCCGATTTCTTAGGGCCGACCAGCATTGCTCCCAGATTCTGCCCGTCGCTCCCAAGCAGCGGTACAAGCAGCAGATCCTCTTCAGGATGCGCGGGCTCGGCGAAATCCGAATCCACTCCCGTCACCGTGATAACGGAATTTCCGGCGAGCAGAGCAGCGTGGTTATTCTCAAGCTGCGCACACAATTTCTGGGCGTTCCGACCCGGCGTCGAGAATGCCGCGCGTAAACGCCCGTGCGCTCCGGAGCGAAGGAAGATGTGCACGCCGTTTACGGGCAGAGCGAACTCCACCTGCTGGGCAACCGCGGCAGCCACTTCTTCTTCCGTGGTTGCGGACTTGATCGATTCGGCTAGGGCAACCCAAGCCTCTTCTTCCTGCAGCGCGACACGGAAAAACCGCCGGTCCAACCATCTGCTTAATTGGCGCCGGTAGCGCAGGCTGAAGGCTGCGGTTCCCATCACCAGCAGATAAAAACTCCACGAGCTTCTGAAGACCAGGTTGTAGACGCTCTCGTTCGGATTGCGAAAGATGTGGATGAGGACAATAAGACCCGGCGCAAAAACAATCAGTCGCAATACATTCCTGGCTAACAGGTACTGCAAGCCGCGGCGAATAACCAGGCGTATGCCCAGCAACCGGTGCTTTACGACCGCGTAGGTCAACGTGATAGGAATCGCGCCGACACTCATCGTTGTCGCTGCGTCCGCATATTCGCTTGCGCGTTGGAGCATGGCGCCCCCGGTTACGTTCCAGACCAGTTCGAGTAACCGCAGAGTCAGCAGCGATGCCGCCGCGACTCCAAAAGATACTGCCGCCCATCGAATTCTGCGCCGCGAATCGCGATCTGCCAGCAAGCGGTAATTGCGGATCAGCACGTAACAAACGGCCACACAAATACAGCCATCGAAAATATTCCACGGAACTGCCGCCCATGAATCGGCCGCGATCAGAGATCCCATGGAACTCGCCAGCGGAATTTCACGAAGCCGGATAATCTCCGCGAAAACAGGGAAATTGGCTGCCAGCCAAAATATCCCCGCCGCTACATAAAAGCAGCGGCGCAGTATCCGGATAGTTAACGTTTCCCGCACCGGATGCGGAAAGCGCGAGAGGAAATCCCAGCCCAGCACCATGTACCAGGGCCGGGTAATTTTCATCAGAACCAACCCCAGCCAAATCGTTGCCGTGTTCCAACCCGGATACACACGGAAAATGGGAGCAATCATGGCGATGCCGGCCAGAAGAAAGGCAGCGCTGCCCAAGCGCGCGGTTAAATTTCCCGGGCCGCCAATTCTCATCCATAGCCCCGCCAGGAACAGCAGCCACGCGATGATAATCGTGGCGACTACATCCAGAAAAGCAATAGAAGAGTCCCGCTCCATGCGCAGGTGAAGCGGGATTTCGCGATGACTGCGCTCGACGATGAGCGTGTATGAATCGCCGGGCCGTAACGGTGCTAGCGGCAGCCAGGGACCAGCCCAACCCAGGCGCTGCCCGTCAATGCTGACCAGTTGATCCCCAACACGCAACACGGAATTTGCCTGCTGAGAGTCTTCGCGGCTTACAACCCAGGCGCCGCTTTCGAGCCGGCATTTCCAGCCGCTGGTGGGCACGTCACCGCCCCTGATGGCAACCGAACTAACGGCAAGTGCAAATGCCAGCAGCTCGACAACAATAATTGCTACGGTGGCGATCCAGGCTGAAAATGGTTTGACGTCCGCCGCGACTTCTCGCAATTCGGACTGGCTACCCACTCCCATACGATTACCGTGAATGTGTCCCGCTGGGGAGAGGCATCATTGCGTTCATCCCAAAATTCGAGCACATTCCTCCCTTTGACAGCCACTTTGCGCGCCAGCTCGACAATAGAATCCTGGCAGAGGCCGTGCAGGCGGTTCGGCTGTCCCGAAGCATAGTCGTTTTCGTAATCGGAAAAGTCGTCCAGCCATCCGAGAAACTCTCCCACGCGCCCGAGCCAGAAGATTTGTTCCGAGAAGCTTATAGTACTCCGCTTTTCGGGAGAAAGCCAACCCGCTAAGCCCATCACTACAATCGGAAGTGCGTTCTTGCGCCACCAGACGCTTCGCCTGATCGTGCTCGAAGCCGCTGATTGCAGTTCCGCTTGATACAGCTTCTGAATTGTGCGGTCGAGCAGTAATCGCACCTTTTCAGATTCGGAACACAGCGCGTCAAGTCTCCGGAAA
>JAJPJN010000142.1 GCA_021324185.1 Terriglobia bacterium
TATGTGACGGCGCCGATTGCTTACCTTCTTATCACCGGACTTTACAATGTATTTCCGCTGCCGCAATTGGCCGGATTCCGGCGCAGCTTCCAGCATGCCGGTGAAGCGATGGACCACGGCTACAGCGTACTCGTCTTTCCGGAAGGGCGCCGGTCCGACGATGGAACGCCTCAACCCTTCAAAGCAGGCGCGGGCCTGTTGTGGAAAGAATTGGGATCGCCCGCGCTGCCAGTTCGTCTGGAAGGTTTGGGCGAGCTAAAAGTGCGGAGGAAGGGATGGTTTCACTCCGGGAGAATCACGGTTTCTGTGGGTGAAGTCATTCCGCTGCAGCCACACCGGCCGGCAGAGGAATTGACGGAAGTTTTGCGCGATGCCGTGTTTGGCGGGGTGGCGCCGGATCGCCGGCTTTAGGCGTTTGCGGCGCGGCCGATGACGGTTTCAAAAGCCGAAAGCGCGCTGCCCGGCAGGAGCGCCCAGGATTGATCCCAATCATCCTTTTCTTCCTTTTGCAGCTCGCGGGCGAGGGTTTCGGTTTTGGTATCGCCGGCCGCAGCGGCCACCGCCGCGAGCGACTCATACATGGCCATTTCGGCTGATGCGGCAGCGATGCAGGCGATCAGGTGCTGGGTATTCTTTTCCGGGCCTTCGTGGCCGATCTGGGCCAAAGAGGGCGCCATCGCCAGCATATGCGCCAGAATGCTCTTGGCTTTGGAGGGAGTGCCGCCTAATTCGCGCAGACGCGCCTCCAGGCGTTCATGCTGCGTTTTCGCTTTGCGTGAAGCCGCTTCGAACATGCTCTTCACGGCGTTTTGTTCGCCGGTGTTTGCGAAGACCATGAGGGTGTCTTCAAAGTTCCGCTCGGCTGCTTCGGCGTCTTCCAAATATCTGACGATTACGTCCCGTCCTTGCATCGATTCACCTCGAAACATGGACGAAGCGGCCGGTTCGATCCGCTCATCGTAATTCCATCAGGGCGGGATCATCTCTGCGCGAGGGCGTCGAAAATATCGCCCAGAATGCGCACAAGTTGTTCTGCTGTCAGCGCGTCCGGATCATAAGCGTGCTGCAACACGAGGCCATGGAGCGTCGCTTCAAGCGATGCCCGCAGAGCATCCTCCGAACCGTGAATAGAGGTTCGCGGCAGCAGCGGCGCGATCTGCGATTTGACGGACGAGCGGATCTGCCGGTGGGCGCGCGCCAATTTCGCACGGATGCGGGGATGCCGCACGGCGAAAAGCTTGAATTCGAGCATTAACATGCACCACTGCCGGTCGGCTGTGCGCTCCAGATAATATTGGCGGAGCGCTGCGAGCTTTTCCTCGCCGGAATCGCAGGCTTGAAGGCGTTTGCTAAGGCGGCCGGTGTGCTCGGTGACCTGCTGCTCCAATAACGCCAGAAACAAGCTTTCCTTGTTTTCGAAATTGGCGTAGAAGGCACCGCGCGTGTGGCCGGCGTCGGCGGCGATGTCTTCGATGCGCGCAGCTTCGAATCCGTCGCGGGCAAAGATGCGGCGCGCAGAGGCGATCAATTTGCGCCGGGTGGCCTCTGATTTCTGCTGGTGTTTATTCGGAATGGCGAGGGCGGACATTCCCAATCCAAATTATATACGGTTGTGTATCCAATTGCATACACGTGTGGATGTATTATAGAAAGCATGGCGGTTCGCGAATCGCTGTTCCAATTCGTTTGCGGCATTGTTATGTTCGCGGGCGCTGCCGGCCTCGCGCCGGCTCAACTGGCTCCGGCGGGCGGCCCAGGCCAGACAACCCGCGCTACGCCGCTGCCGATGTCCGGCCGTACGAATCAAAGCGGCGCAGCGAGCGCGCAGCAATCGAGCGCGCCGGGCACGGGCGCCAGCACGATCAGCAGCTCCGTACAGGTTTCAGGCAATTTTGCCGGAAGCGTGCCTGGAAATGTACCCCCAGGCGCTATTACACTGACGCTGGCAGATGCGGTGAAGCGCGGTCTTGAAGCAAACCTCGGCCCCATTTCGGCTCAAAATTCGCTGCAGATGGCGCGTGCACAACGCGGGCAGGCCTTGAGCGCGCTGTTGCCGAGCATAGGCGCTAACGCGAGTGAGACGGTGACGCAGATCGACCTTGCCGCGTATGGTTTCAAATTCAACGTGCCCGCCAACTTCGGGTTTTCGATTCCCACCGTTGTTGGGCCGTTCAGCTATTCGCAGGCGCAGGCCACGCTGAATCAATCTGTACTGGACCTGGTGGCGCGGCGGAACTGGAAGGCGAGCAAGGAAACTGAGCAGGCCTCACTTCTATCGGCTAAGGACGCGCGTGAAACTGTCGTGCTAGCGGTGGCAGGAACGTACCTCCAGACCGTGGCGGCGGCGGCGCGCGTCGTCTCGGAGCAGGCGCAAGTAGAGAATGCGCAGGCGATTTACAATCAAGCGGTCACTCGCAAACAAGCGGGTACAAATGCTCGCATCGACGTGATGCGCAGCCTGGTGGAATTGCAGACGGAACAGCAGAGGCTCAGCTCGTTGACGGCAGATTTGCGGAAACAAAAGATTGCGCTTGCGCGGCTCATCGGGCTGCCGCTAGATCGCGAGATCATTCTCTCCGATCCTCTGGCGCCACCTGAGGGCAGTGTGCCCGAGGCGGAAGCGCAAGTGCGGCTCGCATTTAAGCATCGCTCCGATTTGCAAGCAGCGGAGGCGCAGATGCGGGCGGCGGAACTCGCGCTATCGGCGTCTCATGCCGAACGGCTTCCCTCGGCATCGCTCAACGGAGACTACGGGGTCATTGGCCCGAATCCGGCCTCGACTCACGGCGTCTTTGCGGCTACAGCTTCGGTGACGGTGCCGATTTGGGAGGGCGGGCGCATTCGCAGCGACATACAGGCGGCGGAAGCAACATTGAAACAGCGGCGCGCGGAACTTCAGGATCAGCGCGCCCAGGTGGAACAGGAGGTGCGTACCGCCCTGATCGAACTGGAAACGGCGATGGGACAGGTGCGCTTGGCAGCCAGTAACCGGAGTTATGCGAACGAAACACTAAGCGAGGCGCGCGACCGCTTTGGCGCAGGCGTTGCCACTACGGTGGAAGTGGTTCAGGCGCAAGAGCAAGTTGCCGCCGCTGAGGCCGACTATGTCTCCAGTCTTTTTTCTTTCAATCTCGCCAAGCTAAGCCTTGCACGCGCAACCGGTGAAGCCGAAGCGGATATACAGCATCTGTTTACCGGAAATCGCCCGTGAGTACACCATGAGTACACAAATAGAAACTCCTGTAGCCGAACGCCAGTTTCAGGCCGCACCGCCGCAGAAATCGCGCGCGCCGATTACGCGCGGCCGCCGCAAAGCATTTTTTATATTTTTCGTTATTCTGCTGGCCGTGGCAGCGGGCGGATTGCTCTACTGGCTACACGAGCGCAACTTCGAATCCACCGACGACGCGCAGGTAGACGGCCATCTGATTCCGGTGACTTCGCGCATCGATGGCACGGTGGCGCATGTTTATGTAGAAGACAATCAGCCGGTGAAGGCGGGCCAGCTTTTAGTAGACCTGGACCCGCGCGATTATCAGGTGTTGCTGGATCAGGCGCTCGCGCAGCTTTCGCAAGCGCGCAGCATGGTGGTTGCGCAGCAACCGAACATTCCCATCACACAGGTTGAAAACACGACCAACATCTCAACCGGCGAAGCCGACGTGGCCAATGCAAGGGCCGCTCTGGCAGCCGCCGAGCGCGACCGCGACTCCGATGCCGCCAAACTCGCGCAAGCGGAAGCAAACAATGCCAAGGCGCAAGCAGACCTGGCGCGCTACAAGCTGCTGGTGGCGAAAGAAGAGGTTTCGCAGCAGGAATACGACCAGGTAGTTGCAACGGCCAAGGCGCAGGAAGCGAACGTGGCGGCCTCCAAGGCGACGCTTGAAGCCGCCGGCCAAACGGTGGATCAACGCCGCGCACAACTGGCCGAGGCCCAAAGCCGTTTGGCTCAGTACCAGAGGAATGCGCCTGCGCAAGTGGCGATCCGCCGCGCGACGGTGCAATCGAACCAGGCGAACGCGCAAGCCGCCGAAGCGCAGGTGGAACAAGCGCGGCTGAAGCTGAGCTACACGAAAATCCTGGCGCCGGTTCCAGGGATCGTGATGAAGCGCTCGGCGGAAGTGGGCGCACACATCGCAGCAGGCCAGGAACTGATGGAGATTTCGCAAATTGATGATCTCTGGGTGACGGCCAATTTCAAGGAGACGCAGCTTCGCAACATTCGCCCGCAGGAACCGGCCACGATCCATGTCGATGCGCTGAACAGAGATTTCAACGGCTACGTGCAGGACATCGGCGGCTCGACGGGTTCTGTTGCCAGCGTTCTGCCGCCTGAGAATGCGACCGGCAACTACGTCAAAGTCGTGCAGCGGATTCCGGTTCGCATTCGTTTCAAACCCAATCAGGACGGGTTGGACCGGTTGCGCCCGGGCATGTCTGTAGAACCCAGAGTTCGTATTCGAGAGTAAAGCGTGTGAGCACTCGACCAGTCAGCTACGCGACGTGGCGTCCTGCACACAATCCGTGGGTGGTGGCGTTCACGGTGACACTTGCCACCTTCATGGAGGTGCTGGATTCTTCGATCGCGAACGTTTCCCTGCCCCACATTGCGGGATCGCTGGGAGCGACGTACGAAGAAGCTACCTGGGTGCTGACAAGCTATCTGGTTTCGAGCGCGATTGTTCTGCCCGTCTCCGGCTGGCTATCGACCGTGATCGGGCGCAAGCGTTTTTACATGATTTGCGTTGCGCTGTTTACGATTTGCTCTCTGTTCTGCGGTCTTTCGACAAGCCTGCCTATGTTGATTGTGATGCGAGTGCTGCAAGGATGCGGGGGCGGCGGCTTGCAACCATCCGAGCAGGCGATTCTGGCCGATACATTTCCCATTGAGAAGCGCGGGATGGCGTTTTCGATGTATGGCATGGCGGTTGTGGTTGCGCCTGCGATCGGACCGACGCTCGGCGGCTGGATCACGGACAACTTCAGTTGGCATTGGATCTTTTTTATTAATCTGCCGGTCGGCTTGCTGTCGCTTTTTCTGACGCAGCGGCTGGTGGAAGACCCGCCGTGGCTGGCGGAAGAAAAGAGTTCCGGCATCAAAATCGATTACATCGGACTGGGGCTGATCGTGATTGGAGTGGCGTGCTTTCAGTACGTGCTCGATAAAGGGCAGGAGTCGGACTGGTTCGGCTCCCCGCTCATCGTGACGATGTTCAGCATCGGGATTCCGGTTTTGATCGCATTTTTTCTGTGGGAGTGGTATCACGAGGATCCCATTGTCGACGTGCGCCTTCTTAAGAACCGCAACTTCGGCACGGCGGTGTTCTTTTCCTTCACGCTCGGCATTGTTTTGTTCGGCTCGACGGTCTTGATTCCCGAATTTCTACAGACCGGCATGGGATATACGGCTGAGCGCGCGGGCATGGCTTTATCGCCTGGCGGATTTGCCTTGATGCTGATGATGCCCATCGCGGGGCGGCTTACGCAATCGAAGATAGACCCGCGCGTGCTGATTGCGTGTGGATTTATCGGCACGGCGATAACGCTGCACCTGATGACCAATATTTATCCCGGCATGGATTTTAAAACCATCGTGATGCTGCGTATCATTCAGGTGCTTCCGCTGCCGCTGATTTTTGTGCCGATCAGCACGCTGAACTATGTCGGAGTCCCGCGCGAAAAGAGCAACCAGGTTTCGGGGCTGTCAAACTTTGCGCGCAATGTGGGGGGCA
>JAJPJN010000086.1 GCA_021324185.1 Terriglobia bacterium
AGACGCATCAGGAGACATTTGCACACCATACGAGCCACGGGGACATTCCGTTCCAGCAGTTGCTGAACAGCTTGCGAGCGATGTTCGTCTCACAAGGCAATGATGCGATTACGGCGATGAAGAAAGCGATGACGATGGCGTATCAGATGATTCAGGCGCAGGCAGCCGCGCTGAGTTTTAAGAACAGCTTTTGGGTGATGTCGATTATCGTGCTCTGCCTGACGCCGCTGCCGTTTATCATGAGGCGGCCAGGGCCGGGTGAAGGGAGCCCGCGGGCGGCGCGCTGAGCGTTCAGCGCGACGCGGGCAAGCGGGTGCGCGGGTAAAATTCGGGTAGTCGCATATAAAAGTAGTGGCGTTCTTGGGCGGAGGAGAGGTACGCGTTGATTCTGCTTATGCTGCATCATTATTTGCTTGCAATCGCCTTTGTGCTGCAATCGAGCAACGCGCGAGCTGACGTAAAGCAACACGAGTTGTGGCAGCACGTGCGGGGCTATACTGCTACTAAACATATTCAGCAGATAAAAATAAGTGAACGTGAGCGTGAAATTATAATCAAACTGCTCAAAAGCCGGGAGGGCGTGGACGGCTGGGGATGCAACACTGTAGATCCAGTAGGCAATTGGCTGAAGGATCTTCGGTTTGAAAGATTGCCCTTGTCGGAAGCTCATGCGGTAATTCTGGTCGAAGCCGGCGTGGGTTGCGCTCGTGGGGGTCAGGGCGCAAACGGGGCCATGTGGGTCGTGCAGTTTGACGATGCCGGTAACCCTGTCCTTCTTGCAAGCCCGGAAAAGGAATTCAACGGCTGGATCTTCTCCGTTCTGTCGACGGCGAGCAACGGATACAAAGATATCGTGCTCGGCTGGCATATGGGCGGCCCGGAAACGCCGTTAAAATATTTCAGGTTTGACGGTAAGTTGTACGAGCAGATCGGAAGCGCTGTAATGCGCCCAGGGGAACGCGGACAAATGGTTATTGTTTCGGGAAAGTAGTAAGTCTTCTAGATCAGGAGACTGAGCTGCCCGGTAAATTGCGGCGTAAGTCCGGGTTTGAAGTAGAATTCTTCAACGAACCCTATCTTCGGACTCGACGGTGATGGTCACGGCATTTCCGTCATAACTGCCGAACACGGCCGGATACTTCAATTCAACTTCTGCTGCCCTTATCTGCCGAGTTGTCCAAGCTTGCAGCTTAGTAAAGTAATTGATGCGCAGTGTATTTTTGCCAGGGCAAAGGGTGCGTGAGGTGTCGAGGCGCTCATTTAAGACGATCGAGTCGTTAGGCCGAACTAATCTCCAGTGTTTCTCGACATACTCAGCGAGCCTCGCGGCCGGCTCTGCGGGAGCCTCATCTACGGCTTCCCCCCAACGCCCGGGCAAGCCCGCGCAGGCTGGACATAAATACGAAACACTCCGTCACCGTCATAGCCCAAGCGCGAAGTCGGGTAGAAATACAAGGGCTGCGCGCCCACGTTCACGACCTCCATCCTGAGTAACGGCTGCTCGTTAGCAGAATAAGTCGCCTTGTCTGTACTTAGCCGAACACTAACAGAATGCTGAAGCAGAGTGCGGGTTGCCGGACTCATCCGCTCATCTTGAGCCAGATCAATCCTGCAACTGCGAACAGAAGCGCCCATTTCATTTTTCCTGAGCTTTTCCTCTCTCCATAATCCTGTAGCCGCCTCGACTTGACCAGTTGGGATAGTATCAACGCATCCAGCATTGGAGGTGTTACGAAGTGGAATCTTTGTATTTGAAACTTCAGCGCACTTGCGGGAATCCGAGATCCACGCGGCTGGTGCTCGGGTCGGGCCAGCGGCTCGTAACGAGCTTCGCGCGGGTGTAGAACTGAACGCCTTCCGGTCCATACATATGCAGATCGCCGAACAGCGATGCTTTCCAGCCGCCGAAACTGTAGTAGGCAACGGGCACGGGAATGGGCACGTTGATGCCGACCATGCCGACTTCGATATCGAATTGAAACTGGCGCGCTGCTCCGCCGTCGCGGGTAAAAATGGCCGTACCGTTGCCCATCGGGTGATCGTTGATGATGTGAACGGCTTCGTCGTAGGTCTCGGCGCGAACCACGCTCAACACAGGGCCGAAGATCTCATCGTCGTAGCAGTGCATGCCCGGACGGACGCGATCGAGCAGTGAAGGGCCGAGGAAAAATCCGTTCTGCTCGCGTACAGCATGTTTGCGCCCGTCTTCCACGACGACGGCGCCCTCCGCCGTTGCGTTTTCGACATAGGAAGCGACACGGTCACGATGTTCTTTGGTAATTAGCGGGCCCATGTCGTTGCCGGTTTCCATTCCGGGACCGATACGCAGCTTGCCGATACGTTCGCGAATGGCTTCGATTAATGGATCTGCAATGCGTCCCACCGCGACCACAACCGAAATCGCCATGCATCGCTCGCCGGCTGATCCATAGGCAGCCGAAACCGCCGCATCCGCAGCCATGCCCAGATCTGCATCAGGCAGCACGACCATATGGTTTTTTGCTCCGCCGAGCGCCTGGACGCGCTTGCCATTGCGTGTTCCGGTTTCGTAGATGTAGCGGGCCACGGGCGTGGAACCGACAAAGCTGATGGCTTTGATATCTGGATGCGCCAGCAGGCGCTCGACTGCGACACGGTCACCCTGCACGACGTTGAAGACGCCATCCGGCACACCGGCCTGCTTGAGAAGATCGGCCAGATACAGGCTGACGGAGGGGTCTTTTTCCGACGGCTTTAAGACAAACGTGTTGCCGCAGGCGATCGCGTTGGCGAACATCCACATCGGCACCATGGCGGGAAAGTTGAAGGGCGTGATGCCGGCCACGACTCCAAGCGGCTGGCGTATCTGATACACATCCACGCCGCGGCTCGCCTGCTCGGAATACTCGCCTTTCAGAAGCTGGGGAATGCCGCAAGCAAATTCGACGTTTTCGAGCCCGCGCGCCACTTCGCCGAGCGCATCGTTGAAGGTCTTGCCGTGCTCGCGCGTGAGGAAGCCAGCAATCGTGTGCCGCTTGGCGTAAATCAACTCCCGAAGGCGGAACATAATTTCTGACCGCTTCGAGAGCGCGGTCGCGCGCCATTCAGGAAATGCCGATTTGGCGGCCGCAACTGCTTCGTCGACTTCTTCGGCGCTGGCGAAATCGACGCTGGCCTGCGCTTCGCCTGTCGCCGGATTCCAGACAACACCGGAGCGGCCGGATTTCGACGCAACGGCCTTGCCTGCAATCCAGTGGCTTACTCGCTGCTGGCTCGCGGGCTTCACTGAAACGGCTTCTTCAAGCGCTGACATAACCCACCTCTTCGAATACCTGCTGCTGCGGCCGTGGATGCAACGTCTCATCGACGATACGCAGTCCTTGCTCAATGATGTCCAAGCCGTGCTTCAATTCCTCTTGCGTGATAATGAGCGGAGGGCAGATCCAGAGCATGTTGAATCTGATAAACGCGTAGAGATGCTGTGATTTGAGATAGGCCGCAAGCTTCGCAATTTCGGGACTGGTTCCGTTAAACGGCGCGAGCGGCTCCTTCGTCGCTTTGTCGCGCACTAATTCGATGACACTGAACAGCCCTTTGTAGCGGACGTCGCCGGCGCAGGCGTACTTTTGCTTCATGCTTTCGAGCCGGTCAGCCAGGTAGATGCCTTGGAGCTCCGCATTTTCGAAGACTTTCTCTTCTTCGTAGAGGGCGAGGTTCGCCACCGCCGCGGCGCAGCAGACCGGATGGCCGCTGTAGGTAAGGCCGCCCCAAAGCATGTGCGTTTCAAAGTAGTCGGCTATCGGTTTTGAAACCACCACCGCGCCCAATGGCATGTAGCCGCTGGTCAGGCCCTTAGCTGAGGTTACGATATCGGGCTTGATGCCGTAGTGCTGCGTCGCGAGCCACTTGCCGGTGCGTCCAAAGCCGCTCATCACTTCGTCATCGATGAGCAGGAGGTTGTATTTGTCGCACAACGCGCGCAGCTTCGGATAGTAGTCATCCGGCGGAACCAGCAAGCCGTTTGAACCCGTGATGCCTTCCACCAGCACGGCGGCAATCGTGTGCGGCCCTTCCATCTGGATGATCTCTTCGATATGGCTTACGCATTCGCGCCGGCAGCTATCGGGCGTTTTGCCGAAAGGACAGCGATAGCAATAAGGATCAAAGACGCGAACAATGCCGGGGATTCCTGGCTCAACAGGCCAGCGGCGAGGATCGCCTGAGGCGGTCATCACGCCCATGGTTGCGCCGTGATAAGAGCGGTAACGCGTGATGATCTTATCGCGGCCGGTGTACAGGCGCGCGATCTTCATGGCGTTCTCATTTGCCTCGGCGCCGCCCAAGGTAAAAAACGCTTTCGCAAGGCCGGTCACCTCGGCCAGCTTCTTTCCCAGCGCACCGCGGGGTTCGGTGGCAAAGCTTGGCCCGGCGAAGCAGAGTTCGTCTACCTGCTTCTTGATCGCCTCCAGCATTTTCGGATGCTGATGGCCGATATTCAGGTTGATCAGTTGCGAGCTGAAATCCAGCCACTTGTTGCCTTCGCCATCCCAGAACCAGACGCCTTGGCCTTTGGTCATGTGCATGGGGTTGGATGAGCCCTGCACCGACCACGAGAACATGGTGTACTCGCGATTTTCCTGAATTATCTGCTGAGATGTGCGTTCCATACTCTATCCATTCTGCTCCTGAATTCCATTCGTGGCCATGGGTACGCGCCGCAGCATGCGCCCGCGCCCGCGCTCGCCAACGAACTCGCCGTCGCGGACCTGAACCTTCCCGCGCACGGTTACTAGCGAGGGGCGGCCGGCAATCGCCATGCCTTCAAAGCCGCAATAATCGTTGTTCACGTGATGAGTCTTCGCGGACAGGACGCCCTTGTAGTTCGGGTCGTAGATCACCAGATCCGCATCGCTGCCGACGGCGATGGTGCCTTTCTTCGGGAACAATCCGAACAGCTTTGCGGCGCGCGTGCTCGCTGCATCCACAAAGCGGTGGATATCGATGCGGCCCGCCTTGACGCCATACGTATAAAGGAGATTGACGCGCTCTTCAATGCCGGGTATGCCGTTCGGAATTCGCGTGAAGGCCTCGGCGCCGAGCATCTTCTGTTCGGTATCGAAGGGGCAGTGATCCGTCCCGACGGTGTCGACTGCGCCGGCCGCAAGCGCGTTCCACAGAACGGCCTGATTGCGCTTATCGCGCAGCGGCGGCGACATGACGTGCTTCATGCCCTCGATGCCCTTGCGTTCGGCATAGGTCTTGTCTAAGAGAAGATGCGGTACAACACACTCCACAAAAATCTTCACCCCGCGCGCTTTGGCTGCCAATGCCGCCTGTAAGGCCGGTTCACAGGATAGATGGACGACATACCCGGTCGCGCCGGTGGTCTCGAGGAAGGTGGCGAAGCGGCCCGTACCTTCGGCTTCTACCGCTTCGGGACGGCTCGGCTCATGCCACTCGGGACCGGTCTTCCCGCGCGCCAGCAGATCTTTTTGCAGGCGGTCAACCAGCTCAGCGTTCTCGCAATGCGCTGTAACGATCACGCCCAATTCGCGGGCGAGCTGCAGGGTTTGAAACATCTCGGCATCATCGACGCCGAAGAAGTTTTTGTACGAGAGGAAGATCTTAAACGACGTGATGCCATCGCGCACGATCTCGCGAAGCTGTCCCTCGGTCTTCTCGTCGAACTTACTGACGGCCATATGGAAGGTGTAATCGCAAGCCGAGTTTCCCTGGGCTTTCCGCTTCCAAAGCTCGTATCCTTCGAGTGTGTCGTCATTGCGCGACGGGCAGCACATCTCGATGAATGTCGTCGTGCCGCCGATCAGCGCAGCGATGCTTGCCGTTTCGTGCGTGTCTTTGGCGAACGTCGCCATGAAGGGCAAGTACACATGCACGTGTGGATCGATAAAGCCTGGAAACACGAGCTTGCCGCTCGCGTCAATGACTTCCGTCCCGGGTGGCGTTTCCAGATGATTGCCGATGCGCGTAATCGTTTCGTTCTCGACCAGGATGTCGCCGTGAAATCGCGAATCGGCTGTGATGATCTCGCCGTTCCTGATTAACAGCGGCCGCTGCTCAGTGGATGTGGATGCCATGCTCCTCCCGGTAGCGCTCCATCGCATCCCAACTCTCGGTCACTTCGCGCTGTGATTTCGATAACTGATCCCAGGTCACGGACGGCTGGCACGGCGGCAACTCTACCATTTCGATGCAGTGCTCTACCGGACAGACGTTGTAGCAGAGCCGGCACCCGACGCAATCTTCCTCCCGCACGCGCGGCTGCGGCCGGGTATGGATGGCGTCGTTCTTACCGTTCGAACGGACGTCATACGTGTGCGGTTCCACCCTGCTACCGTCTGCAGCAATCAAATCGATACATTGATGCGCCGTGTCGTTGCAGGCGACGTAGCACAGATCGCAGCGAATGCATTTAGCGGGGTCAATACGGGCAACGGCACGGAAAGACAAGTCAAAGTCTTTGAAATCGGAGATGCGCGGCAAGCTCTTGCCACGAAAATCCGCAATGGCCGCGAACCCGTGCGCATCCATCCAGTTCGACAATCCGTCGCACAGGTCCTCAACGATGCGGAAGCCGTAGTGCATGACTGCGGTGCACACCTGCAGGCTGGTTGCGCCCAGCAGCAGGAACTCCGCCGCATCTTTCCAGGTAGACATTCCGCCCATTCCGGAAATGGGCAGACCGGCACGCGAAACGACTTCATCTACGCCCAGCGCAGCGAGCATATTCAAAGCGATGGGTTTCACAGCCGGACCGGCATAGCCGCCGTGGCCACCTTTGCCGCCGATGTTGGGTGTGATGTCGAACGTGTCGAGGTCAACACCGACGATGGAGTTGATGGTGTTGATGAGCGAAAGCGCGTCGGCTTGAGCCGCCACGGCTGCTCGCGCGGGGTAAACGATGCTGGTGATGTTTGGCGTCAGCTTCACAATGACGGGAATAGACGCCGCGCTTTTGACCCAGCGCGTGATCTGCTCGCAATATTCGGGCACCTGTCCGACCGCGCTGCCCATGCCGCGCTCGCTCATGCCGTGCGGGCACCCGTAGTTCAGCTCAATGCCGTCCGCTCCCGTGTCCTCGATGCGGCGCACAATATCGCCCCAGGCTTCGGGCGTTGATTCAACCATGGCGGAGGCGATCACGGCGCGATCGGGCCAGTGGCGCTTCACGTCGCGAATCTCGGCGAGATTCAGATCGAGCGGGCGATCCGAAATCAGCTCGACGTTGTTAATTGCGAGCATCTTCTGATTCCCGTAATGCCAGGCGCCATAGCGGTTCGAAACGTTCAAAACCGGAGCGCCAATCGTCTTCCAAACGGCGCCGCCCCATCCGGCCTCGAACGCTCTGTGCACCTGCGCGCCGGAATTGGAGGGCGGCGCAGAAGCCAGCCAAAACGGATTCGGCGATCTAATACCAGCGAAATTGATAGAGAGATCTGCCATATTTACAGAACACCTGCCGGTACGGCCGCCGCGGTGAGCCTGCGATGAATAGCGCCCGCGGCCAGTTTACCGTCTTCGACTGCCATGACGGTTGAAGCCGCGCCTGCGGATCGGATGCAATCGCCGCCCGCATACACGCCAGGCATGCTCGTTTGGTAATCGTCGTCGACCTTTATAAATCCGCGCTGCGTTTCAATTCCCAATGAAGCGGCAAGCGATGGCTTCTCCTGGCCGATGGCTTTGACAATCTGATCCGCCGGAATCACGAACTCAGAACCAGGCACTAAGCGAGGCGATGGGCGGCCCGAAAGATCGACGCTACCGAGTTCCGTGCGCACGCACTCCAATCCGGCTACGTTGCCGGCGTCCGCGACGATTTTGACGGGCTGCGTAAGAAATCGAAACTCGACTCCTTCCTTCTTAATGAATTCGTACTCATGCGGATAGGCGGTCATTTCCTGCTCCGTCCTGCGATAGACCATCGTCACACGCTCGGCGCCCATACGTTTGGCGATAGTCGCGCAGTCAATGGCAGTATTGCCTGCCCCGATGACGATCACTTGCCGGCCGACTTGAAGCTTGTCGCGATCGATCTTGCTTTGTTCGATATATTCAAGGCCATCGATGCAATATTCCTCACCGGGAATGCCGAGCGCCGGCGTCGCGCCCAGACCCACGCTCAAAAAGATGGCATCATAGTTCGACCGCAGGGCAGAAAAAGAAACGTCGCGGCCGATTTCAACACCGGTCTTCAACTCCACACCGAACCGGCAGATCATTTCTACTTCAGCCAGCGCAATATCCACAGGCTCGCGCAGCACAATAATGCCGTACGTCGATAAGCCTCCGCCGAGCGGCCGCTTTTCAAACAGCGTCGCCGAATGCCCGAGCTTGGCCAGCTCTCCCGCGCAGGAGAGCCCCGCCGGTCCCGCCCCAATCACTGCAATTTTCATCCCGGTCTTAGCCGCCGCATGAAACATAGGAACGTTACGGCTGTAGGCGTAATCCATGGCGTAGCGCTGCAAGCGGCCAATCATGATGGGCTTATGTTCGGCCCCGAGCACGCAGGCGCCTTCGCAAAGCTCCTGAACCGGGCAGACACGCGCGCAGGTGGCGCCCAAGAGATTCGCTTCGAGAATCGTTCTCGCCGAGCCCGGCAGATTACCGGTTGCGATTTTCTTGATGAAGCGGGGAATGTCGATGTGGGTCGGGCAGGCATGCGTGCACGGCGCGTCGTAACAATAGAGGCAGCGATTGGCTTCGACCAGCGCCTCATGTTCCGTCAGGGGAGGTAGTAATTCCGTTAGCCCGGGCTGCCGTATAGCGCTCCGGTCAGTGTTGCTCAAAAGATCTCCAGATCAGCCAGTATCGATTTTTCTAAACTAGCACCAAGCGGCCAATGGAAGCATTTGACCCGCAGCTTTATAACAAAGATCTGGCTCCAGTACCCCCAGGACGCCGCACCTGGGGACTTTATAATTACGCGTCGCTATGGATCGCGATGAGCGTCTGCATTCCCACTTACATGCTGGCGTCGGGCCTGATTGCAGGCGGCATGAGCTGGAAGCAGGCGATCGGCACCATCTTTCTGGGCAATTTCATCGTGCTGATCCCGATGATTTTGAACGCACACGCGGGCGCCAAGTACGGTGTACCCTTTCCTGTTTTTGTGCGTGCATCCTTCGGTGTGCGAGGGGCAAACGTTCCGGCGATATTGCGCGCCATTGTTGCTTGCGGATGGTTTGGGATTCAGACCTGGATCGGCGGCCAGGCAATTTACTCCATGCTGCGCATCCTGTTTCCGGCAGCAGCCAGTAATCCCTATTGGATGTGGATCTGCTTCTTTTCTTTTTGGCTTCTGAACATTGCGGTTATCTGGCGCGGCATTGAAACGATCAAGTTTTTGGAAGGCGTGGGCGCGCCGTTTATGCTGGCTGTCGGCATCCTGCTGCTGTGGTGGATCACGCGAAAAGCAGGAGGTTTTGGCCCCGTCCTCAGCACACCGAGCAAGTTCAAGACGACCAGCGAATTTCTGCGTTTCTTCATTCCCTCCGTGACCGGCATGGTTGGCTTCTGGGCGACTGTCGCACTGAACATTCCAGACTTCACACGCTACGCAAAATCGCAGAGGGACCAGATGCTCGGCCAGGCACTGGGGTTGCCGACCACCATGACGTTGTACTCTTTCATCGGCGTTGCCGTTACATCGGCTTCTGTTGTGCTCTTCGGTCACGCCATCTGGGACCCGGTTGCGCTATTGGGACAATTCCATCAGCCGGCAATTGCGACCATTGCGCTTATCGCGCTGCTGATCGCCACGCTCAATACAAATGTTGCAGCGAACGTCGTTTCGCCCTCAAACGATTTTTCGAATCTCAATCCACGGCTCATCTCGTTTCGTACAGGCGGCCTCATCACGGGAGTTGCCGGGCTTTTGATGATGCCCTGGAAGCTGCTTACCGATTTCAACAGCTATATCTTTGGCTGGCTGGTTGGGTATTCGGGGTTGCTGGGGCCCATTGCCGGCGTGATGATTACCGACTATTTTGTGCTACGCAAAACGCGCTTGGAGGTGAAGGATCTGTATCGCCGTGGAGGTCGCTACGAATACCGCCATGGCCTGAACGCCAGAGCGATTCTCGCGCTTGGCGCTGGGATTGCGGTCGCGCTGATTGGTCTGGTTGTTCCAGCGCTGAGGTGGCTGTATGATTACGCCTGGTTCGTTGGTTTCGCCGTGGCCGGGCTGGTCTACTATTTGGCGATGCGGCGCGCTGTTGTGAGTTCGAACGAAGCCGCTTTTCTTCCGGACGCGACAATCGAAAAATGATGACCACTCGAAAATTGGGAACGCAGGGGCTGCAAGTGTCTGCAATCGGACTTGGGTGTTGGTCGATGACCGGGCTCGCGTACGGGCCGGCCGATGAACAGGAATCCGAGGCGACTATCCGGGCGGCTATCGAACTCGGTATCAATTTTTTTGATACCGCCGAGGCATACGGCCCGTTCACCAATGAGGAGATGCTCGGAAGGGTTTTGAAAGATTTTCGGCGAGATGAGATTGTGATTGCGACCAAGTTCGGTTTCCGGTTCGAAAACGGCCGCATCGCAGGAACCGATAGCCGGCCGGAACATGTGCGTGAAGCGGTCGAAGGCTCGCTGCGGCGTCTCGATGTGGACTACATTGATCTGCTCTATCAACATCGCGTCGATTTCTCTGTTCCGATTGAAGAGACGGTGGGAGCGATGAGCCGTTTCGTGCATGAAGGAAAGGTCCGCTTCCTCGGGTTGTCGGAAGCCGGCGAAGCCACGATTCGCCGTGCACATCAAATTCACCCGATCTCGGCGTTGCAGAGCGAATATTCGTTGTGGGAGCGCAATCTGGAGCCGCGAATTATTCCGGCATTGCGGGAATTGGGAATCGGCCTGGTGCCATTTTCGCCGCTTGGGCGCGGCTTTCTCACCGGCAACGTGAAGCGCGCCGAAGAATATCCGGAAAACGATTGGCGGCATACCGATCCGCGATTCCGGGGCGAAAATTTCGACGCGAACCTGAAGGTATTCGGCGTGGTTCGCGACATAGCGGCAAGCAAGGGCGCGACCACGGGCCAGATTGCGCTCGCCTGGATTCTTCACAGAGGACCTGATATCGTGCCGATCCCCGGCACCACGAAGCGGCGGCATTTGGAAGAGAACGCCGGCGCGGCGGAGATCCCGCTCAGCCCAGCGGAGATGGAGCGGCTCGATAACGCGCTTGCACCCGGGATGATTTCAGGGGAGCGTTACACCGAAGAGCGGATGCGGTTGATCGACCGTTAAGTCAATCGGCCCGGCCGGTCTTGTCCAACTCACGATAAAAACCAAGATTCTCGCTGCGCAGCAGTTTCGTGATGTAGACAATCTGGCCGTAATGCTGCCCGAAATGTTCTACCACCTGGTAAACGGCATGAAGACCAGTCACAGAATAGCCCTGAATTTCGAATTGCGCGAGTAGATCGTTTTCGGTTAATCGCCCGAGCACAGCACCAGCGTCCCGCATGGTCGCGGCGAGTTTCTCTAACAACGCAGATCCTGGAATTCGATGACGTTCGTTGAACTCCGCGGGCCGGAATCGAGTATCTTCAAGGCGGTTGAACGAAGCGACCAGCCACTGGCGCACGTTGCCGTTCAGGTGCAGGAGCAGATTGCCCACGCTGTTGCTGGCCTCGTTCGGCCGCCACCAGATCTGATCATCACTGAGCGATTCGACGCACGTCCGCAGGCGCGGCCAGTATTGGTCAAGCAGCTTCTGGCGGGAAAATTCGAGGAACAATGCGGCCGTATTCATGGAGGGACCTTATCACGCATAGGGCGCGGGGAGTCCGTGCTGCATCCTATGCTGGCGCATGGCCCATTGCTGGTTGGTGATGATGCGGAGATCACTGCAGGGTTTCGCGGTGCAAAGCAGAACGAATTTTGCCGCCGCGTCTGCCGGAAAAAAGGAATCCGCTTTGCTTTGATCTACGGTCCCAGTCACGATGCGGCCGGCGCAGGTCAGGCAGCGGCCCTGATGACAGATGGACGGCAGAATGATTCCGTTGCGGGCGGCGGCGTTCCAAATGAATTCGTCGCGGTTGCATGTGAAAGAGCGCTCGCCCTCACTGGTTTCCAACGTGACTGTAAAGGACTCCGCCTTTCGCATGCAACCATATCGATTTTCTCAGCCGTTGGGATTACGGGTTGTAAAACTGTCTGTTTTTGCTGTACGGCGCTTCGCCGGGTTCGCCGCGCCGGAAGTGGCCGGAGGGGATGCTCTTGCCGTCGCGCTCATGCGCCAGCAGTTCGATGAACCAGGCTTCGTGCTCAATCTCTTCGTTCAGAATGCGCGCGGCCATATCGTACGTGCGCGGATCCTTGCCGAAGGTCATGTCGCAGACCGCGCTCCAACTTCGAATGGCGCAGCGTTCCGATTCCAAAAGCAGAGTGAGAATATTCACCGCCGTCGGAGGATCGGGTAGTTTTGCGGCCCGGCATCCGGCTTGATTGTGAAACTCGCACAGGTCGTTCGGCAGTTGGCCGCCCAGTTCATAGATGCGCGGCACAATCAACTCCCAGTGGGCGCGATCTTCGAGCCTCGCGTCTTCGCAGATCTCTTTATAATCTTCATGCCCTGCCAGATTCATGCGAAGAATCGTGTAGTAGTAATAGGTGCTTGCGAATTCCGCTGCGGCATTCGCGACGAGCATCTTAATCAGTTTCTCGACATCCTCTCCGCGTGCGCGGATCACTTCCACGCCGACGCGCTGGGAGACATCGCCTTCAGGTACTGGTGTTACATCAGGCATAGCATCATCCTTTCTCCAAAGTCATATGATGAAGAATCACAGCTCAAATATTCGTTTTTTGTTTTCGATTATTTGGACTCCGCCCACGCGAGGCCGTCGGCCAATTTACCGGCGTCGATCAGCTTCGAGACGGTCCAGTTAGTCAGATCAATTGCCGCCACTTTGGCACTCGCATTGCAAGAAACGTACGCCACTTGGTTATCCGGACGAATCAATACTTCCTGCGGCGCCTTCGGAACATCGATGGTTCGGACCACCTTTAACGTGCCGAGATCGACTACCGCCACTTTATCCGCCGCGGGCACTGCAACTAACAGCCAGCGCCCGTCCTGAGTGGAAGCGGTTCCGTAGCCCGGCGCCGGCAGCGGAATCCAGGTCTTCACACGGTTGCTGGTAGTATCGATGACGGCCAGTTGCGGCTTTGTTTGATCCGCGGTGAACACCATGCTGTTATCAGGCGTGATTGAAATTCGCTGCGTTTTCGCCGAAATCGGTATCACGGTTATCGTTTTGCGATTGACAAGATCGAGCACGGAGACGGTGCCCGGACCGACATTGGCGGTGTAGCCGCGTGCGCCATCCGAAGAGATGGCCAGCATGTGCGATTCCGGCTGGTTCGTCGGCACGGCGCCCACGATCCTGAGCGTTTTTGGATCGACGATCGTAACGGAGTTGTCGAGTTCGGTCGTGACATAGAGTAAGCCATCTCTCGGGTTGAACTTGGGGCAATGCGGGCGAACGCCGTGCCCGAAATCCACATTGCCGGTGACCTTGCGCGCGGCGATATCGATGACCACCATATTCCGCCCGTCGGTACCGGGTTTGCCCACGCCGGAATTACCGTAGATGGGCACGAAAGCAGTGCGGCCATCCGGAGAGGCCGCAACCTCATGGCCTGTGATGCCGCCTTCCGGAATTGTTGCGAGCTGTTTTCCGGCCGCCGGGTCAATGACGCTTAAATCGCGATCGCCCTGATTGGCAACCAGTAGCACGGCATTCGAGCTACCGGCATTCGATGCATTCGCAACCATGAGAGCGGATAGAAGAACAAGTGTAGATCGTGTCATGAGCGGCGCCGTTACCAACAAATCGTCCCGGCGAACAAGCTATCACAGATGGAAATCAGATGCAGGAAGCCGGAGAGGAAGCAAGGAAGCAACGCCGCCTGGAAAGGCGGCGGCGGGCTGGAAGCCAAGAAGCCAGAAGCCCGAAGCCAGAAGACGGAAGTCAGCACAGCCAGGCGACAGCCTGCTTGGATTTATGTTCTGCTCCAAGGATGTCTCTGTAAAGCTCAGGGCGGCGAGCCTCGCGATAGCGGTAGCCGCCGGACCGTGTGAGTTTGGAGCGCGTGCATAAGGCGGTGACAAAATCCTTATCCAATGCCGTGCATTCGCTGAGAATGTCTCCAAACGGATCGAGAATCATCGAGCAGCCGTTTTTGAGTTGATCGTCATCCATTCCAATGGCATTGCTGAAGACGACATAGACGCCATTGTCGTAGGCTCGCGCGGGCAGCCATTTCATCAGCCACGCCCGGCCTTTCATGCCGTAGAACTCGAGCCGCAGTGATGTTGGATCTTCGCGACGATTTTCCCAGAGTTTGGGATCGACAAAACCGGCGCCCGGGCGAGGCGACGGCGTGCACATGGTAACGTGCGGCATGAAAATAATCTCCGCACCAAGCAAGGCGGTAGCCCGCACATTTTCGACGACGTTGTTGTCATAGCAGGTGAGAATGCCGCAGCGCCAGGCCTGCATATCGAAGACGGTGTAGCTGTCTCCCGGTTCGAGATATCGGCTGATGAAGGGATGAAGCTTGCGATGCTTTGCGATCAGCCCGGAGGGGTCGACGCAGATATAAGCGTTATAAAGGCGGCCTGCCGAATCTTTTTCAAAAAGGCCGGCGAGAACAGCAACGTTCTGGGCGCGCGCGATTTCAAGGAGCGCCCGCGTACTGGGCCCGTCCGGGATAGGTTCGGCGAGCGCCAGCATCTGCTCGCGCGAGAGGTGGCGGGCAAAGCCGTAGCCCGAAATGGAACATTCGTGAAATGCGACGATGTTTGCGCCGGCACGCGCCGCTTGTGCGGCCAACTCACAAATGACCGAAAGATTGCGCTGCTTATCGCCATTGTGATGCTCAAATTGCGCGCTGGCGATAATAACGTTTTGATTCACCCAGACTATTTCTCCCCGAGCTTAGTTTATAAAGAGCTTCGCTAAGCTGTGATGGACGAATCCCCGCCGGTATTTGAACTTCTCGACCATCCCGCAGATATCGGGTTTCGCGCCCGCGGAGCAACTCTCGAGGAGCTGTTTGCAAACTGTGCTCATGCGCTGATCTCAATCATTCTGGACCCGGCAAGCGCAACTGCGACAGAGCAATGGCGGATGGAAGCCGAAGGCAGCGATCTTGAATCGTTGCTGGTGAACTGGCTGAATGAAGTGCTCTATTACGTGGATACAAAGCGCCTGGTCTTTGCCTCCCTGGCGATTGAATTTCCGGAACTGCTGCGTGTCCGGTGCACAGCGCGTGGCGAACGGCGCGATCCGGCGAAACATCCGGTGCGGCTGTCCGTCAAAGCAGTTACATATCACCAGTTAGTGATCTCTAAGGAACAGGACAGATGGATGGCAGAGGTCTACGTCGATGTCTGAAGTGCTTCTGGAGCCACGGGATGAATACCGGTATCGCATTCCGCGCAATGCGGCAATTGGAATGCGCACGGACGTGCTGGTTTATTCGAGCCAGGCGCTGATCAAGCAGATTCAAAAGGACCAGTCACTGGTGCAGGCGATGAACGTGGCCACGCTTCCCGGAATTGTGGGGCCGAGCCTCGCGATGCCCGATATTCATCAAGGCTACGGCTTTCCTATTGGCGGCGTGGCGGCAAACGATATCGAAGAAGGCGTGGTCTCGCCCGGTGGGGTCGGTTTCGATATTAACTGTGGCGTGCGGCTGGTTCGCAGCACGCTCACCAAAGCCGGCGTACAGAGCCGGCTGAAGCAACTTATCGATCAAATCTTTCGCGATGTGCCTTGCGGTACAGGCACGGAGGGGCGAATCAAGTTGAAGCGCGATGAGATTGACAAGGTGCTTGTGAAAGGCGCGCGCTGGATGATCGAAAACGGCTACGGAGAGCCGGCCGATGCGGAACTGGCTGAAGCGGCGGGCGCGCTAAAGGGCGCTCTTCCGAACAAGGTGTCGGAGCGGGCGAAGGAACGAGGGACGCCGCAGATCGGCACGCTCGGAAGCGGAAACCATTTCTTGGAAGTGCAGTACGTCGATCGCGTACATGATAGCCAGGCTGCTCAGGCGATGGGGATTGAGAAGGACCAAGTCGTGATTCTGATTCACTCGGGTTCGCGCGGATTGGGCCATCAGGTCTGTACGGACTACGTTGCGCTGATGAACCAGGTGATGGCGAAGTACGGCATAGAATTGCCTGACCGGCAGCTTGCCTGCGCTCCGATTCAATCGCTGGAAGGGCAATCGTATTTGGGCGCGATGGCAGCGGCTGCAAACTTCGCGTGGGCCAACCGGCAAGGCATTCTGCATTTCCTGCGCGACGCATTTCGGCGCGTGTTCAGCAGTGATGTCCGGCTTGGGCTGATCTACGATGTGTGCCACAACATTGCCAAGCGGGAGCAGCATGTGGTCGACGGCCAAAGGCGTGAAGTGCTGGTGCATCGAAAGGGCGCGACGCGGGCGTTCCCCGCAGGAAATCCTGAAATACCGGAGGCCTACCGCCATGTCGGCCAGCCGGTTTTCGTTCCCGGAAGTATGGGCACAGCATCGTGGGTGCTGGTGGGCCAGCCGCGTGCCATGCAGGAAAGCTTCGGTAGCGTATGTCACGGCGCGGGCCGTTTGCTCAGCCGGACGGCGGCACGAAAAGGCAAAAACATTCAGGAAGAGCGCAGAAAACTCGAAGAAAACGGCATCCTGGTACGCAGCGAATCGCGCGATGGCATTTTGGAAGAATTACCCGAAGCATATAAAGATGTCGACGAAGTAATCGAGGTGGTGCACAATGCCGGGCTGGCAAAAAAGGTGGCGCGGTTGCGGCCCATGGGCGTTATCAAAGGTTAGCGTTCGCCAGATCCTGAATCCAGCCAAGCATTCGGGCATGGTGTGAGCCGCGCCAGAAAATTTTGCCACAGTTCAGGCAGCGGCTAAATTCGTTTTTTGTCTCGCGTGTATGGGGCGGCAGAAGATGGGCCACTTCGCTCTTACTGACCGGCATGAGAGGGCCGTTGCAATCCATGCAGCGGGTGAACGGCGCGAAGTGCGGCGCCAGCGCGAACCTGCGCGTCACTTCGCGCAACTGGTCGTGGGGCTTATCAGCCCGCACGCAATATCCGTGCTCGATCTCGCGGCGTTTCAGCAGGCCCACATCGCGCGTGAGCAAGATGCGATGCTCATGACTGCTGACCGCTGCGAGCGCTTCGTCGTCCGCGAGGCGCTGGTACCAGCTATCGAAGCCCAGCATCCTGAGGTAGGCAGCGAGCCGGCCGAGATGGCCATCGATAACGAAAGTTGGCACACCATTCAGAGGAATTGGGATGGTGTGCGGAAAAACCTGAATATCATCGCCTTCGGCAAGCTGCGCTGAAATGTCGCGCGGCGCACCATTGACGGTCACATGCCCTATTTCGGTGTGCGGCACGCCCAGCGATTCGATGACGTGTTTTAGCGTGTCAGTCGTTCCCGCGAGGTGTTCAAACGCTACATTTCTGAGCGGCGGCGCAAGAAAATCGTTCAGTTCGCCGTGGAAGCGGAACGTCACATCTTTCCGCATTTCAGATGGTACCAACGTTTCGAATTCACGGGAACCCAGCCCCATTTTCACGCTTCTAATACGAATAGGTGCGTGGGGCTCAGTATCTGGTTGGGTTGATAATACCCGCGCTATTTGCCTCAAGCGGGTATTCGCAGCAGTGGTTTGTCCAGGGCACGCGGAATCTTCCCAGGGAGGCGCCACGCCACACCATTACGGGCACGGTCTATAACGGGCTTACCGGCGAACCGGTTCGCCGCGCGCTGGTGAGGATGTGGGGACCGCAGCCGGCTACCGTTTTGACGGGCGTCGACGGGCGGTTCGAAATCGAGGATGTTCCGGAAGGTCCGATCAATCTCACTGCAACAAAGCCGGGTTTCTTTGATGCACAATCAATGCCTCGCCAGTGGAAACAGAAGCTGGAGGCGCAAGTTGCCGGTCCCGGCAGCAATGATTTTCGCGTCCTGTTGTATCCGGCCGGAAGGATCACCGGCCAAGTAAGCGACCCCGATGGCGACCCGGTTGAGCAGGCGCAAGTACAGGTATTTGCGGAACAGATCACAAACGGGCACAAGGTGTGGCAGCAACGCAGCAGCACCAGCTCCGACGACGATGGCCAATACCGGATCGGCAATCTTGTGCCCGGACGCTACATCGTGTACGCGATGGGGCATGTATTGCCTGGGCTGAGCTTGGACGCGCCAAAGCAAGTGAGCGCGCCGCTCTATTACCCCGATGCGCGCGACCGTACTTCGGCCCAGCGCATCGACATCCAGCCCGGTCAGGAGTTTCGCGCCGACTTTCATCTGCGGGCAGAACGTGGCTTCCGCATCTCGGGAACGTTCACCGGCGCCCCTGCCACCTCAGGAGTGTCGCTTTCCATCCAGAATGAAAACGGCCAGATCCTCTCTTTTGGCAATATAAATGTCGATCAGAGCCATGGCCGCTTTGTCGTGACAGCGGTTCCGGCGGGTACGTGGACAGTCAAGCTTTTCGCGAACGATAACACCGGCCACTTCTACCAGGTGCGGCAAGACGTGGCGGTGAATGGCTCTGATGTTGACAATCTGCCGCTTGTGCTTCATCCGTCTGTCTCGATTCCAGTCGTGGTGAATCATGCTTCCACCCAACCGGAACCTGAGCTGCAGCCCGGCGGCGCGAGACGTATTGTGAATGCAACCCTGACGGCGGCCGACCCTTTGATTTTTCAGCAACACGGGATGGTTTGGCACCCCGAACGGGAGGCGTGGTTTTTCGACAACGTCGAAGAGGGCAGATACAAGCTGGACGTGCAAGGGTGGCGCGATGAATGCCTCGATTCGGCAAGCTACGGAAACATCGACTTGCTGCGTAACTACCTGGTGGTGAGTTCCGGCGGGACGTCAGGCCCAATCACCATTGATATGCGGAGCGATTGCGCTACGCTCACGGCACGGATGGCTCCGGGAGCGGATCAAGCGCTCGCTTTTGTGGTGGTGGTTCCAACGTCTTCTTTCTCCGAGCCCAAGGTGTTACAAGCGGTAGCGCAAGGTCGCCTGCCACAGCCAGCCGGGCCGGCGCTCACGCTTTCGCCGGGCACGTATCAGGTGTACGCCTTCACCACGCTCGAAGACTTGGAGTACGCAAATCCGGAAGTATTGCGCGAATATCCGAATCAAACCATCGACTTGAGCCCTGGCCAGAAGCTGGAGCTCACGGTAGACCCGATCGAGCCCAAGGGGCAATAGCGATGTTTCACTCGCGAACTAAGCTGCCGCTTGTTCTACTCGCCGCCGGGCTGCTGATGAAATCCCAGCAAACGCCTGGTTTCCGCATTGCGGGACAGGTCGTGCAGCATTTGAGTAACCGGCCTGTGAAGGGTGCACGCGTTTCGATCTCTCCGTTAACCAGCCGAGATCGTCCAATCTCTTGCATCAGCGGAGAAAACGGCGAATTTTACTTCTCCGGCCTTGCGGCAGGCAAATACTCACTGGCCGTGACTGCTCACGGAGGGGTGCAGCTTTACGGGCAAATGGGCCAGTATTCGACCGCCATCGCTGTGGGTCCGGGCATCGATTCCGAACATATTATTTTTCCGCTTCGTTCACAGGCGAGTATCAGCGGCACTGTGGTGGATGATGCGGGAGACCCGGTGAGTGGTGCGACGGTTCACCTGTTCGTGCAGTCGATTGAAAACGGCTTGCGGCAGACCATCGCGAGAAGCACGGTTTTGACGAGCACGGATGGAAGCTTTCGATTCGCTCATCTTGCCCCGGGCACTTATTACGTAGCAGTCAACGGGCGTCCCTGGTACGCGCAACTGAATGCGCTGAACATAATGACGCTTCCCAACCAGCCGGCCCCACCTCCAGCGCCCGCGGAACTAGACGTTGCCTATCCTGTGACATATTACGGCAACACCACGAGCCCCGATGCGGCTACGCCAGTGAAGCTCGAAGAAGGCACTCACAGTCAGATTCAGATTATGCTACAGCCCGTCCCGGCGGTGCACATCGCCCTCAACGGTATTGAGAAATCGCCGGAGCAGCAGGTCCAGGCTACTGTTTTCCAGCGTGGCCCCGGTGGGGCGCCCATCAGTATTCAAAGCTGGACAAACAATTCCGTGCTCACGGGAATCGCGCCTGGAGATTACATCTTGTCCACAATTCTTGTGGGTCCCGGGCAGCCGCCGGGGCCAATCGGTTCGCAGGCCGTGACTTTGTCCGGTAACACGACTATCGATGTGAACGAGGCGGCTGAAACTTCGCTCAGCGGCAAAGTAATTTCCGACAGTGATATTCCGAACCAAGTTGCCGTTGCGCTGGTCGATGTGTCGAATGGCAACCAGGTCGCCGCCTTCCTTGGACCTGACGGTTCACTCCGCGCATTTGGCACGCTGGCGGCTGGAACCTATGATGTCCGGCTTGCGAATACGAACGAATTCTACATACAGTCGGTCACGGTGAAGGGTGGCGAATACTCGAAAGGCCGGCTGACCGTGACCGCAGGCGCACACATCGATTTGACAATCACGGTGGCTCGAGGCTTGACGCAGGTGAACGGTATTGTCTTGAGGGACAAAAAACCCGTCGCAGGCGCAATGGTGCTGGCTTTTCCGCAAGATTTTAGGCACGGCAACTACATCCCCCGCGACCAAAGCGACAGCGATGGAACTTTCACACTGAATTTTGTTGCGCCCGGCCCTTATACGCTGGTGGCCATCGAAAATGGCGATGATCTTGAATACGCCAATGCTGCCGTCATCGCGCCCTACTTAAAAGCCGGAAGGGTAATCGAAGCGCCGCTTGCGAAAGATGCTCGCGTGGAAGTTGAGGTGCAGCCGCGAATTAACGCGAAAGGCGCGCCTCAATAAATCCCGACGGCTCGTCTGTGGGGACGAAGATCTGATTTGGATTGTCGAGACCGAAACGCGATAGATCAACCAACAGGCAATGCTTGTTCGGCATAGTCAGATGAATATTCTGGATGGCATCGAATTTTGCCAGGACAGCTTCGGCCATCGCATGTAGCGTGTGCTGCACCGAAAGGCTTTCATGCACGGCGAAGCAATCGAGGAGTTCGGCCCTCACGCTGCGGTGAAGTTCGTTGAAATTGTGAACTGCTGAGCCGGCAAACGTCCAATCGGCATCGAGCACGGTGCCGAGCAGCCGGTCGCGCGTTTCCGCCAGAGTGGTGTATTCGTCTTTTAAGTAGCCGAAGAATGCGGAATGAGCGGTCTTCAGAATCTGGAGGTTACGAATGCCACTGACAATAGATTGCGCTTCTCGCGTAAGGCGTAGTTCGGCCGTGCGGTGCTCTTTGCTGCTCTGCACGAAAGCTGTCGTGTGATTGGCGATGCGCTCCCAAAGCGTTTCATTGATCGCGACCCTTACGATGGCAAGGTGGCCCAGGCGATCTAGAAAATGCCGTCCTAAAATCAGACCGAACTCTTCGATTGAGCTGAAGGGATGCTGCCGGGCTAAGACGTAGATCGTGTTCTTGATCGTGTCGGTAGGCAGAACCAGGCTGTTATCGCCGCCCGTGTAAGACTCGGCCAGATCGCCTTCAAAAAGCACGCTTACATTCAGATCAGCGATATCGTGAGCCCGTCTGTCGCGCAAAACCTGCAAGAGGCGGACGCGCGTTTTCCCGTAGGTGTGAAAACCAAGATCGGGCATCTAACTTGATAATCGCGCACAACGGGCGCCAAACGCCCTGTGCGCTCTAACTTCCACGGTAAGTTGTGTAACCGAAGGGGCTCAGCAGGAGCGGAACGTGATAGTGAGCCGAGGAGCCGGAGATTCGGAACGAAATTTCGACAACGGGGTAGAAGCTGCCGGGGTACTGCCCGGCAATGTCGAAGATGATGCGGTAGATTCCAGGGTCAGAATAAGTCGTAGACCAGCGGCCGTCGTTGTTTGTGAGGCCCTCTGCGATCAGGCGATGTTCTCGAAACAGTCGTACCGGCACACCAGCGGCCGGCTTGCCCACGGCAGTATCGAGCACGTGCGTCGAAAAGCCGCTCATTCGTCTAGCAATTTCTCCAATCGAAGTTGGGTGATTTTCGATTGCTCGCGTGCGGCGATAGAAAGTTCCGTGGCGGAATCATTGCGTATCCGGGATTGGATGGATGCAAGCATTTCGTTGGCACTCTTGCCGTTCGCGCAGATTATAAAAATCCAGCCGAACTTGCGTTCGTAGTGGAGATTGAGCTGATGCATGGTGGACGCGGTTTCGGAACTGGCAGTTTGCATCCCGCGTTGCTCATCTGAGGACCACTTACTAGCGCTCTTCGCGCCGATTTTCGGGTGGTGCGAAAAAGCTTCCAGCCAGTCCTCGGGCTGGAGCGAATTCCAAACCGCCCCGGCGGCTGAGAGGAGCGCATTTCGATCGGCAAATGGCCGAAGCCGCACCATCTGTTCCACCCATGCGTGCGACCCGCAGCATTGCGTCAGCTTTTCCCGAACAATTTCAGGCGCTGCGGTATTCAGTTCCTCGATTGTCATGCGAGCGTTTGCAGAAACTGTTTTAAAAGATTTGCCGTAACTGCGCGGCGATAATCCCGGGTGGAGCGAATATCGGTGATGGGCTGAACCTCTGCGGCAATTGCATTTGCTGCAGTTTCGATCAAATCAGGCGATATGCTCTGCCCGCGCAACACGGATTCGGTTGCGTGACAGCGCAGCGGAACGGGAGCGACACTGCCTGCCGCGATGCGCACCTCATCGATAGCGCTGCCCCTCAAGCGAGCAGTCGCTGCGAAACACACTTTCGAAATCGCCTGCGCCTGACGAGGTCCTACTTTGCGGATGTAAGAACGCCGGTTCTCAGTTTTGCGGGGCAAATGAATGCTTCGCAAGAGCTCGTCATCTCGAATCTGCATTTTCTTGTAACCGAGGTGAAAATCACAGTATGGGATTCGCCGGGTTCCCCGAAGCGAGATCAGCTCCAATTCGGCATCATAGACGAGCAGTACAGGAGACGAATCCGCCGCAGGCGAGGCATTGATGATGTTGCCACCGAGCGTGCCGCGGTTCTGATTCGCGATAGAGCCCGTCCAGCTTGCGGCCGAACACAAAAGAGGAAACTCCTGGCGCAAAACAGGATGTTGCCGGATGTGAGTGTATGTTACCGCCGCGCCAATTGAAATTTCTGTTTCGCTTTCCTCGATCGAAGAAAGCTCTTTGACGCGGCGGATGCTCACCAGTTTGCGATAGGGCAGCTTGCCGGCATTGAACAACACCATTAGATCGGTGCCGCCGGCAATCGGACGCCAGCCCTCGGCCAACATGTCCAGGGCATCATTCAGCCGCGCGGCGACTACTAACTCGTAATCGGGAACAAAGGACCTCATTCGCTGCTTTGAGCCACGTTCTGAATCGCTTCAAAGATCCGCATGTAGCCTGTGCAGCGGCATAGATTACCGCTGAGCCCTTCGCGGATTTCCTCCAGGGTCGGATGGGGGCAGCGTGACAGCAATTGCAGCCCCGCCATGATCATGCCGGGAGTGCAGATGCCGCATTGCGCAGCGCCAGCCTCAATGAAAGCTTGCTGCAGCCTGTGCAGTTGCCCGGCAGCGGGCACGCCTTCTATCGTGCAGATACGAGCGCCTGAAGCGTCACGCACCGGCACGAGACAACTATTCACAAGCTCATCGTTGAGGAGAACAGCGCATGCGCCGCATTCGCCCTCACCGCAACCTTCTTTCGTTCCGGTGAGATTCAGATCTTCACGAAGCACGTCCAGAAGGCGCTTCATCGGAGGCACAGTTACGCTTTGAATACGGCCATTCACCGTGAAGCTAACGGAGCATTCAGCCATTAAACGACGCTCCCGGCCAGATCCAGCGCCGCTTCGCGGGCCACACTTAATTCACTTAAGACATCTTCGGGCAGCAGCGGAATGTGACAGAACGAAATGCCGAGCGCGTTCTCCACGGCATTCAGTATGGCCGGCGCGGGTCCATCCATAGGCAATTCGCCGATTCCCTTTGCGCCCATGGCGCCGTGCTCGTATGGAATCTCTTCGAAGTACACGCGAATCGGCGGTAGATCCATGGCCGTGGGCATGATGTAGTTGGTCATCTGGTTATTGGCCATTCCGCCATCACGCCAGACGACCTTTTCATACAGGGCGTAGCCGATGGCCTGCGCAACGCCGCCTTCGATCTGGCCCCTCGCCAGAACGGGATTTAAAACGCGCCCAACTTCCTGAAGTGCGACGAAATCATCCAACTGAATTTCGCCGGTGACTGTATCGACCGTTACTTCCGCGACGTGAACTGCCCAAGAGAAGGCGCCGTATGCTTCACCTCGATACTTCTCGTCGTCCCAATGAACGCCCGGAGGCTCTTCGTATTGAGCCGACGTCTTCAGCGGGCCGATTGAGCAGATATACTCCCGGCACGCACTTTGAAATTGCTCGGGAGTGTAGCCCGGCTGCAGCAGAGCAGCTTGTAAGAGCTTTTCTTTCAGGCTAAGCGCTGCGGATTGCACGAGCCTGCCGATCACCATGGCGGTTCTCGATGCTACGGTGGGGCCGCTATTTGGAACCTGCGCTGTGTCGGGACGCAGCACTTGCACTTGCTCGTAGGAGGTGCCGAGCGCTTCCGCGGCGATCTGCGCCAAAATGGTATTCGTGCCTTGGCCCATCTCGGTCATGGAGCTCAAAACGCACACGGTCCCATCAGCGCGCGCCTCCAGGTGAACTACGGATTGCAGATGGCGCTCGCCTGAGCCTGTGAATCCAGCACCGTGCATGAAGGTGGAAAAACCGATGCCCTTCTTACGAGTACCTTCGCGATTTAAGCGGCTAAAACGTTCGAGTTTATCCGCATAGCCGGCTAACTGTAGCGCGCGTTGCTGCAGGCGAGCGAGATCGAGCGGCTGCTTGATTAACTGGCCTGTTGCAGTCGAATCGCCTTGCCGGAGAAAATTGCGGCGCCGGAATTCTTCGGGCGTCAGGCCCAGCGTGCGAGCCACTTTGTTCATATGCCGTTCGATGGCAAATAAGCTTTGCGGCGCTCCAAAGCCGCGAAACGCGCCATGGGGCGGAGTGTTTGTTGCGACAGCGGTGCTGCGAACCCGGATGTTGTCGCAGCGATACGGACCTGCTGCGTGAATGGTTCCGCGAGAGAGAACTACGCTCGATAATGTCGCATACGCGCCGCCATCAATAATGAATTCAATATCCATGGCAAGCAAACGGCCATCACGCGAAACCGCCGTCCGGTGCCGTGTGCGTGAAGGGTGGCGCTTGGTGGTGGCGGCCATATCTTCTTCGCGGTCGTAAATCATCTTGACCGGCCGCCCGGACTTCCACGCCAACAGAGCCGCATGCCCCGCAATCATGGACGGATATTCTTCCTTGCCGCCAAATGCGCCGCCAGTTTCCTGCTGAATGACGCGAACTTTTTCGGCGGGCAAATTGAAGAGCGGCATCAATGCCTTCTGCACATAAAACGGGCATTGCATGGAGCCGCGCACAGTAATTCCGGTTTCGGGGTCCCAGGTCGCGAGCATACCTTGCGGCTCGATATAGAGTTGTTCTTGCGCTTCGGTGCTGTACTCGCCTTCAACGATGAAATCCGCCTGGCTCCAAACGGCATCGACATCGCCTTTTTCGATGCAATACCTTTTGAAGACGTTGTCCTCGCCCCAGATAATGGTCTTCGCCTGCAAAGCTTCGTCGATGTCGAAGATCGCCGGCAACGGATCGTAGTCGATAAACACGTGCTGGCGCGCGCGGCGGACCATATCTTTGTTTTCGTGCGCCAGCAGCAGTACGGGCTCTTCCGGATGATTGATTTCGCCGTCAGCCAAAAACGGCTGATCGTCAAAAATCAGCGTGACGATGTTGCGGCCCGGTATGTCACGCGCTGTAACGATCGTGAACTCGTGCCACGGAATGCCGTCACCAAAATGAATGTGGCGAATGAGCGCACGAGGATGGCCGCTGCGAACGGTGACGCCATGGAGCATACCTGGAAGCGAGACGTCATCGACATACTGCGCGGTACCGGTGACTTTGGCGGCTGCCTCTTTGCGAGGAACCGCGGTCCCAACTATCCTTGGCTCCATTGATTTACTGTACATAGTTCCATTCCGAGGCGCTCCCCGGCGAACTGTGCGTCCGCATAGATGCAACGCCCGCGCAGGAACACCTGAAGCACTTCGCCGAACAGCTTTTCGCCTAAGTAGGGTGATAGCGGATGGCGGAAATGCAGCCGGTTTGGAGTAACTTCGAAGCGTGCATCCGGATCAAAGATGACGAAATCGGCATCATGACCCGCCGCGATCTGGCCTTTTTGCTTCTGCAAACCAGCGAGATGGGCCGGATTCGCGCACATCCAGCGGGCGATGTCTTCGAGAGTGAAGCCGCGGTCGCGAGCAGCAGTCCAAATCGCAGGAAGTGCGATGGACAGAGAGGCGATGCCGCCCCAGGCAGTGTTGAAGTCGCCAGTATCCAATTGCTTCAAGTCGGGCGGGCACGGAGAATGATCGGTCGCGATCAGATCGAGAACACCTGCCGCGAGTGCATTCCACAGCAGCTCACGATTTGTAGCATCGCGGATGGGAGGCGCGCATTTGAAATGAGTCGCGCGCGGAGGCACATTCTCCGCGGCGAAATACAGATAGTGCGGACAAGTCTCGGCTGTAAGAGACAAGCCTTCGAGGCGAGCTTGTTTTAGCAGCGGCAACGTTTCCGCCGCTGAAACGTGCACGATGTGAACCCTGCATCGATATTTCCGGCAGAGCCGGATCATCAGATCGACAGCTTCGATTTCCGCTTCCGGCGGGCGAGCTTCCAGATGAGCGGCGTGAAGCGTCCAGTCGGGCCGGGTGCTTTGCAGCCGCATTTGCGCAGCCATCAGCGGCTCTGGCAGTTCCGCATGCACGAGTAACGGCAGGCCGGTTTCGGCGATGACCGGCATGGCTGAGTGCAAGTCGGCCTCGCTTACGCGCGCGAACTCGGGCACGCCGGAATCCGCAAGAAAGCACTTGAACCCACGCACGCCACTCTGAGCCAACGGCATGAGATCGTCTGTATTTCCGGGCACTACGCCGCCCCAGAAGGCATAATCGACCAGGCATCGGTTCCGGGCCGCTTCCCTTTTGCGCTCGAGTGCTGAGACCGTTGTTGTTGCCGGTATCGAGTTCAGGGGCATATCGACAATGCACGTGCATCCGCCCGCAGCGGCTGCCGCAGTGGCGGCTCGAAAGCCCTCCCAATGTTCACGGCCGGGATCATTCACGTGCACGTGTGAATCGACCAGGCCCGGCAGAACACAGTATTCACCCGCATCCATAACGTGAGTACCCGCTGGGGCACTTGCATAATCATCGATGGCCACGATGCGGCCATTCTCAAACGAGATGCATGCCGGCCGGAGCGCGCCTTTGATCAGGACGCGCCGGGATCTTAAGAACTCAATCACAGGCTTTGTTGTTATACTGCGGTCGTTTTGTTGACTACAACACCGGCGCTCTGGATGGAAAGAGCCATCCAGGTGGCAATAGAAAACGTGCGCAGCGGGCGCGGCGGCCCATTTGGAGCCCTTGTAGTGCGTAACAACGAACTGGTCGCAACGGGAGTAAATCTGGTAACCGGCACCAACGATCCAACCGCGCATGCCGAGATAGTAGCCATCCGCGCTGCCTGCGAAAAGCTTGGCACTTTTCAATTATCTGACTGCGAGATTTACACGAGCTGCGAACCTTGTCCTATGTGCCTGGGGGCGATCTATTGGGCCAGGCCGAAGCAGTTCTATTACTCCTGTACCCGTCAAGCAGCCGCCTTGGCAGGCTTTGACGATGCGTTCATCTACAACGAGCTGTGCCTCGCACCCGGGCAGCGCAGCATTCCCGGACATTGCTTATCGCCCGAGCTAGGCGGCAAACCGTTTGAAGAATGGGCGAAGACGGCAAATAAGGTTCCATACTAGCGCTGCGAGCAGATACACTCCCGCACCGGTTCACGGGCGGGCCTCGAAAACCAGATTGAACGGCGTTTCTGCCGCGCGGCGAAAGCGGCTGAATCCGGCTTGCGTTACGACGTCGCGAATGCGCGCTTCGCCTGCCTGGGCACCCAGGCAGAGCGCGACCTCTTGCGATCGCGAGCAGGGCGTGCAAAGCAGCGTGGAAAACGAATAATAAACACGTCCAACAGGGTTTAAGTTTGCGCTTAGATCGTCGTTTGCAAACGGCTCTACGATCATCCAGGTTCCGTCCGGCTTAAGCGACTCACGAACGTGTTTCGCCGCTCCGACCGGGTCGCCCATGTCGTGCAGGCAGTCGAATACGGCTACAAAGTCGTAGTCGTGCCCGGGATAGTTCTTGGCGAGCGCGACTTCAAAAGTTACCCGGCCGGCAACGCCTTCGCGCTCGGCTGTTTCGCGGGCGGCTTCAATCGATTTGTTGTGGTAGTCGAATCCGAAAAAGCGGGATTTCGGAAAGGCTTTGGCCATCAGCAGCGTGGAAGATCCTTTCCCGCAGCCCACGTCGGCAACATCGGCGCCCGCTTCCAGCTTCTCCTTCACACCGTCCAATGAGGGAATCCAGGAACTGACCAGATTCGCGGCATAGCCGGGTCGAAAGAATTTTTCACACCCGTGGAACACACGGTCGTCGTGCTCATGCCAGCCCATTCCGGCGCCGCTACGAAATGATTCGGTAATGCGCGGAACCGCTTCGAGCGCTCCCAATGCCAGCTCAAACGCCCCCGGCAAATAGGCTGGGCTGTGCTCGTTCGCGAGTGTGAAGGCTTGCTCGTCGTTCAGATAGAATTTTGACGTCTTCTCGTCATAAGAGACGTAGCCGCCCGCAGCTTGCGAGGCAAGCCATTCGCGCACGTATCTCTCATCCGTTTGCGTTTTTCGAGCGAGATCGGAAGAAGTCTGCGGGCTATCTGCCAGGGCCTTGTACAACCCCAACCTATCGCCGATGACAACCATGCCCGTGTGAACGGCCGCACCGAGGTCGCCGACAAACCGGCCGATGAAACTGTTCAGTCTTTCCATGTCTAGAGCCATGGGCCCCGTCCTTTCCTGTTGGGATGAATCATATCCCAAAATCAGGCCTTTGTATAAACCAGGGAAGTATGGCGAGAAGTGAACCGCTGTTTTGGCTTGTCGCCTAACCGCGGCGCGCTTCCCGCTGCAGGCCCTCATGCAGCAGCATCTTAAGAAGCGTCTGGTAGCCGATGCCTTTGCGGGCGGCAATCTGGCGCGCCTTTGTCAAATCGGCTTCGGGCAGGCGCAATGCAATTGCACACTGCTTTTTCGGTTCAGGTTGTTGACGATCGCTGAGCCCTTTGGTTTTTCCTTCTGACCTTTTGACGCGGCGTATTTTGACTTGACGAAATTTCGGCCCGCGGCACTGGCCCACCAGTCAGCCTCTTCCGCTTCGTTAGAGAATGGTGCCGGCAGCTCAAATTCCGTTCTAAACGGAGTCCGTACTCAGAAGCTTCTGGCTAAGACCTTCGTACACACCGCCAGGATCGCGAACAGGAAGAACAGCGCGTCGTTGTTCCAAAAGACGAATGCCGTCAGGAGACACAAAATCGCCAACTGGGACCTGGGGTCCAGCGACCAATCAAACATAATATTTGCGGTAATCTCCTATAGTGCCAAATGACGGCAGCAGTTCTCCAGCAAATCCCGCAGGGGCGCAATAAAGTACTAAGGCCCTGCAGCTTTCTTATCGGGCGGCGGTTGGATTGCTTGAGCTAAAGAGCGCACCGTCTCCGGGATCGCTCCATAATCAGCGCTGACAATGTCTTCGGCCAGAGCGGCCGCCGCAGACGCAACCGTCACCACGCGCTGAACTGTTTCCAAATGATGCAACGCTTCTTTGGCCTGAGTGGTGATGCTGGTGAGCTGGCTCAAATCGCCTTGCATGGCATTGAGCGTGTTCTGTATGGCATCGCCCGCGAACTCGTCGTGAAAATCATAAAGCTGCTGGATTTTATTTTCGAGATCGGCGCGCTGATCCGCAGTCAGCTCGTCGTAATGCGCGTTGCGGAAGGCATCCACTTCATTCGCTAGTTGCGTGAAAAGATCGGCAAGTTGCTGCGCTTGATCTGTAGAATCAGGCACTCGTGCTCCTTTCGTTTCAGTCATTTGTCTTTCTCTACAGCCGGGATTAAGCCATCGAGCTTCGAAGTATATGGTTCGAGCGCAATACTCAATTCCCTGGCGCTCAAATGTTGAGCCCCGGCGACGAGCTGGTGATGCCCCTCCCGCACCGTCTTAAGCACGTCCTGATACGCCTCGGCAGAAGTGCGACGGCGCTCAATCTCGGCCATGTCCTCGGTGTAAGCCCGGTTCAGCAACAACAGCACGGCTTTGTCGCTGACGCCAGTACCGGCAGCCTGGTAGCGCGCGGTGAGCGTTTGCCGTTCCTCCTGCAGAAAATCGAGATAGTTTTTTATTACGCGATCGAATCCTTGCGTGATCTCAGCAACCGGTGCATCGGCGTTGCGCAGATATTCAACCAGCCGGCTTCGCTGATAGCTCTCGGTAAAAACGCGCGTGATAATGCCTGCCAGCTTACCTGCCGAATCGATCTGCGCCGAATTAAGTCCCGCTGTTCCGGCAGCGGCCTGGGCGGCGCTTCCACTGGCGGTGCTGACGGTCGAGGTGTTGAAAGCGGCCAACTGCTGCAGCGCGCGGAAGTAAGCCGATAAGAGATCAGAAACGTTCGCCAGCGCTTTTGCTTCTTCGGCGAAGCGCGCGCACGCGGCCAAAGCAGGCGAGTCTTTCGGGGGCGCATTCTTCGAACCGGGTGGAACAAACAACGGGAGTATGGGCGAACCGGGCCGGGCCTCCTGGCGGCGAACGCAGGAGCCGTGGAGGTCATCAAAAATCGATGGACCGGCCGCTAAGGCTTTTTGAGCCGAATCGGCAAACGCGCTGATCGCTTCAGGCGAGGCGCAGCTCAGGACGAATAAACAGGCGGAGAATGCCGCAACCGCTATGGAAACTTTGCCAGCACAGCGCCAGCGAGAGGCCCAGCCGTTAACTAAGTGCAATTTAAGGACAGTAGCAAATCTTATAAACAGCCGCAAGCAGCGAAGGCTGGCGCCCATCACGCCGCGTTAATGGCGGTCACGCAGCGAGTCGAATGCCTGCTTGATCTTCGAATACGTCTCATCCAAAGATTCGGGGATAATCCGCGTCTCCGCGACGGTGCTCATAAAATTGGCATCGCCGTTCCAACGCGGCAGCATGTGCATATGGATGTGTTCCGCCACGCCGGCGCCGGCCGCGCGCCCCAGATTCATACCGAGGTTCATCCCGTCTGGATGATAGGCATCCTGCAGAACGGTTTCTGACCGGCGCACCAGCCGCATCATCTCGTCCAGCGCGTCTTCTGTCGCCTCGTTCAAAGTCGAAACGTGTGCATACGGTGCGATCATCAGATGCCCGCTGGTATACGGGTAGCGGTTCAAAATCACAAACGTGTGTTGGCCGCGATAGGCGATCAGAGTCTCGGTATCGTCGTTGCGGGCAATCGCGTCGCAGAAAATGCAGCTACTCGCGTGTTTTCCTGACTTCATGTAAGTGGAGCGCCAGGGCGTCCACAGATGTTCCATGATCGCGCAGTTACGACGTCGAGCCCTGTAGATTTGCTTCCGGGGATGCCGGCAGTCCTTCCGGGTTTGCAGAAGCTTGCTGCTGGGCAACGTGATTGACCAGATCACGAAGCTCTTTGCTGGGCTTGAAATATGGAATGCGCTTGGAAGGCACCTCTACCCGCGAGCCGGTTTTCGGATTCCGTCCCACGCGTGGCTGCCTCTGGCGCGTGCGGAAACTGCCGAAACCGCGAATTTCAATCTTCTCTCCTTTATGGAGGCTGTTGACAATACTGTCGAAGATAGTTTCTACGATGACCTCCGCATCCTTTCTGGTCATCTCGACAACGCGGGAAACTTCCTCAATCAACTCGGCCTTGGTCATATCGTTGCTTGTTCCTTAAAGATGATTCTTCTTTTTCTCTTCCGGCCTGTGCTGCTTGATTGCGTTTCCGACGCTGGAGGTCGCCACCGCAGCCTGACGCCTGTACTCCTGCAGCCGGTTCCGCTCATCCTCATCGGAAATTGCGCGCCGGCTTAGCCCGATTCGCTTCTGCGCTTCATTCATTTTGACGATCTTAAAATCGAAGAGTTCTCCCAACGGCAACGCGGGCTGGCGCTTGTCTGCTTTCGTCCCGGCGCGCCGGCCTGTATCGGCGCCTGCCTCGCTGTGATGGCATAGCCCTTCCACGCCGGGCACCAGTTCCACAAAGACGCCGAATGCGGCAGCGCGTGATACGCGGCCGCTCACGATATCGCCCACCTGATGATCGCGAAAAAATGTCTCCCACGCATCCGGCTGCAGTTGCTTCATGCCCAGGGAAAGGCGCCGGTTTGCGGAATCGATGTTTAGAATAACGGCCTGAACCTGCTGGCCTTTTTTGACCAGCTCGGAAGGGTGCTTGGGGTGTGCAGTCCACGACATATCGGAGACGTGCACCAAGCCATCGACTCCCTCTTCGATTTCGATGAACGCGCCAAAGTCCGCCAGCTTGCGAACGCGCCCTTCCACCACCGATCCCACGCTGTAGCGCTCCTCCACTGTCGTCCAGGGGTCCGCTTCGAGCTGCTTGATACCGAGTGAAATCCGGCGTTCGCGCGCTTTGATATCCAGGACAACGGCCTCCACTTCATCGCCCACCTTCACCACCTTGGCAGGATGTTTCATGCGGCGGCTCCAGGTCATTTCCGAAATGTGGATCAGACCTTCCACTCCCGGCTCGAGTTTGACGAAGGCCCCGTAATCGGTAATGCTCACCACGCGCCCGATAACGCGACTTTGCGGAGGATACCGGGTCTCGATATCGATCCAGGGATCGGGCCGCATCTGCTTCAGGCCAAGTGAAATGCGCTCTTTCTCGCGGTCGAATTTCAAAACCTTGACGGTGACCTGTTGGCCGACCTGAACCACATCCGATGGATGCGAAACATTTTCGTAGCTCAGATCACTGACATGCAGCAGGCCGTCTATTCCGCCCAGATCGACAAAGGCGCCATATTCGGTCAGATTCTTAACCGTGCCGGTGACCTCCGCGCCCTCATATATACTGGCGAGCGCTTCGGCTTTGCGCCGCGAGGCTTCTTCTTCCAAAATCAGCCGGTGAGATACCACAGCATTGCCGCGCCGGTGATTCAGCTTTAAAATTCGCACCGGCAGTTCGCGGCCGAGATAGGCATCCAGATTATGAATGGGCCGCAGTTCGATTTGCGAGCTCGGCAGAAAGGCGTCAATGCCGATGTCCATGTGCAGCCCGCCTTTTATTTTTGCTGTGACACGGCCTGTCACCGTGCCTGATTCCGCGGCTGCTTTTTCGATCTGATCCCAGACCTGAAGCCGGTGCGCCCGCTCATAGGAAAGCAGGATGTAGCCGTCCACCGGTTCGCCGGTGCGGTCGAACATTACCTCGATAATGTCGCCTTCCTTGACCGCCGGTTTGCCTTCAACAAATGGAAACTGAGTAGCCGGGACTAACCCTTCAATCTTGCGGCCTATATCGACGATGACTTCTTTATCTGAAACACTGAGCACACGTCCGTGAAGCACTTCGCGCCGGTCGGCTGCGAAGTGGCTGCTGTAATCGTCAAGGAAGGCTTCGTAGTCGCTGCTATCGAAAACCGGTGGGGCCTCAACGGATTCTTCGAGTGGTCCGGGCATTGTTTTTCCATCATTCCTGCGACTGCGCGTTGGACCGGGCGAGGGAACGTTCTTGTAGCCGCTTGGAAACTCAGTAGATTTGAACCTCTATCAGGAACTCAGACGAGTGTCAACTCATTGATAGTTCAGTACTTCAGAACTATACCGGAGCCCCGTATGGATGTCAACCGAGTTGTCGCCGCACCCGTTCAGAGAGATGGGCGGAGGCGAGCGATTCCGGTGATTTTCGCCAGACCTCGCTTTGCCACGCTATACTGGGAGCGGTAACATCCGCCCTCGCGCGGAAGGAGAAAAATCGCCATGGAAGGCTTATTTCAGCCCACTCACCTGCTGGTCATTCTGGTGATTGCGCTGTTTGTTTTTGGACCCAAGAAGCTCCCCGAACTAGGACAAGGTCTTGGAAAGGGCATCCGTTCTTTTCGCGACAGCATGCGCGCTGCCGCAGATGAACCGGAAAAAGCCGATAATTCGGTGAAGCCCGCCGAGCAATCGAAGTAAAATTCATCCTCGGAATCTCCCCACCTACTAAGCTTCATTTACCGGCTCCCAAACCGGTATTTGTGCCTACGGGCGCCAAAATGGTGTTCCCCTTTACAGCCGGAGTGTGAACCTAATCACGCCGTGAAAACGTTTCTTGTTTTCGCGCGCAGAGGCAGCAATTTTTTCCTGCTTTGCCTTCGTTGTGTGACCTGCCACCCACTCAGATTTATACTGGCAGCCACGCAGGAAATGCCTGATTTGCTTGCCATTCTAAACCTTTATTCAACTATTACTCCCGCCCGGTCTAACCGTGGCAGCAAAACTGCCTAGCTTTAGTCCGTTGGTGATATCACACCGATAAAGGTGGTCGCAAGAGGCCACCGAATTCGGCCATGCAACCGTGACCGAATCGAGAAAATTACTAGGAGCGGTGGAGCTAAATGACAACAGAAGAATACGGCAAGGCGTATCAACGTGGTTTCAATTTAACCGTGCGATTTTTGGTATCACGCGGGCTGTCCTATGACGCGGCCCTGGATACAGCCCAGGCCGCTTGGGCCAAGGGTTGGGAGCGTCGCGAGCAGTTGCGCGATCCGAACTTGGTTCTGACTTGGACAAACAGTATTGCACTCAACATTCACAGAACGTTTTTGCGCCGTGAACCTCAGACCCAGACCTTACCCGAACTGCAGGCACCCCCACGCATGAACGTTGCCGCTATCGACGTAAAGCGCATTTTGAACGATTGCAAACCGAATGACAGAGTGGTCCTGGAAGGACATTACATTCAGGGCTACAAAGTACAGGAAATCGCGCGTCAGCATGGTTGGTCGGAGACTGCAGTACGTATCCGTTTGCTGCGCGCGCGCCGCAGCGTAGAACGCCGCCTCAGCCGGCCCCGCCACGCGCGGCTGCGTAATCTGGCCGAAAAGACCAAGAAAGCTTTGGCCAGCGCGCTCGAAATGCCGGCGCTCGAAACCAAAGTCGCTTAGTATTCTTCGTTCATCTTTCGTGCGCTAGTCAACCCGGGGTTCCAGCCGCTGTGTAGCTGTCGTGGTGCAATCGGTGGGACGCCGTTAGCGCAACGCTTCTGCCTATCGATGCGCATCATCTTTTCCCCGGCTCCGGCGTCACGACGTGCACCTCGTCAATGCCCTCTTCGAGGGATGGCGCCTGCAGGCCTTTGGCCGCCCGCAAAATGGCGGGAACTGGAATCGGCTTCTTATCCGCGCGGTGATTGTTGCGCCCGATGGCCGTCCGGACCGGCGTATCGAAATAGTACGCGATTACCTGAAAACCGGCCGCCTTTGCCTCGCGAATATACGGCGCGCGTATGGCTCGGGTGGCGTTTGTGTTGTCGAGCACGAAGGAACGGCCTGCGCAAAGACATTCGCGAAATAGTGCTTTCTCGCGCTCCGGCGTGTTTTGAATGTCGCGGCTGATGTGCGTGTGCGTGGCGGCAAAATGGCGGCCAAAATACGTGGTCTTGCCGGAGCCCTGCAGGCCGACAAAGATTACTGCTTCCGCCACCGGATGCGCTCCAACTTAGGCGGGCGAACGCCATGCCGGATCGCGCCGCGCACGGGAACGTAATTCAATTCGATTCCGGAACGCGCGCAGCGCAGCATCAACCCGCCTCGGCTCATGTCGCCCCGCCCGACGAAATCTGCCGGAAACACCAGCCGGTCGCCAAAAACGTCGAGTAAAGGCTTGGTGTACTTCTCGCTCGCAATGCTGCCCAGCAGAACGTACAAGCAACCCGGACCACTGTGCTCGTCGAGCAATTTCGCCGCAGCGAGCAGGGGCTCCCGATAGGCCGCATTGGCTTCATCGACGGGAATTTCAGCAATGGCGCGCAGTTGTTCTACCGTAACGACGGTATCGGCGGGCACCAGGCCCGCGCCAGGCACAATCACTAACGAAGAAGGCACGCCCGCAGGCGCAGCGGAAAAGGCGCTGGCGTAAGCCATCTTGCCGCGAAAATATAAGCCGCTAATAAATGTGTAGACTTCGCCGATTGTCGCCGCGCCCTCGCGCAGCTTGACGGCTAAATCGAAACGCGCTTCCGTCCGCAAAAGCATTTCAAACCGTATGCCGCCCGCCCGGGCAGGAGAGAGCAGAAAAACGCGGCCGGAGAAAACCACGGGCCTATCGGTTCTTACGGCTGTAGCGGCATTGCGCCCTTGCCCGCCGGGCCTGAGTAAATCAACTCCAGAGAGCGGATACTTTGCCTCTTACCGCGATAGGGAAAAAACAACAATCCCGCTTCGGGCAACGGCCGGTCGCCTTCCGGCAATGCAGTCTTCTGGATATATTGCGTCATCGAGCGCTGCAGCTCAATCGGAATTTTCGGCGGCAACGTGGCGGTGTCGTTTGATCCACCCCCACCGAAGCTGGTTTTCGGTTTCGCCTTGGGCTGATCGGGCGGAACCCATTCAGGGTCGCGCAACGAATTCGCTACCAGGACGAACGGCTGGCTCACCATCGGCTTTTTGTCGTTGATGCGCAGCGAAAACTGATCCGGAGAGAGCGTGACGTGCGCGCCCGTCGGCCCGAAAATTCCCGTCTCGACAACCACGTAATCGTCGGTAGAGAGCGGGTCCGCCGGCCGCGGCACGGAATGGCCGGCGAACTCTGCCGCGATCGTGATGCTGCCCACCTGCATATGCGCCGGATAATCGCCCGGCGTCGCGCGCGGCGGCATTCCTTTGATCTCGCTCGCATGTGGACTTGCCGTTGAGGTGTTCTGCGCTTCGAGAGCACAGAAGCCCGCTACGCAGAAAACAACAAATCCGCAAAAACGACGCATTTCAGCTCACAACTTAGCACACGGTTATCAACGCAGCGGTAACCCCAACAGTTCGCTATACTGAATAGGTACTGCCGCATTAGGGCCGATTTGCGTTTGCACCTGCCCGGCTCGCAATCCGCATCTGGTTGGAATACGTCTGCGGTGTGCGCGTTCTAAACCATGTTCGAAAACCTATCCGATAAACTGCAGCGGGTATTTAAGAACCTGCGCGGTGAAGGCAAACTCACTGCCGCCAATATGGAGGAGGCCCTCCGGGAGATCCGGGTGGCGCTGCTCGAAGCCGACGTCCATTTCCGGGTCGTCAAGCAGTTCATCGAGCACGTAAAGGAAAAGGCGATGGGCGAGGAAGTGCTCACCGCGCTTTCCCCTGGCCAGCAGGTGATCAAAATCGTCCGCGATGAGCTGACGAAAATGCTCGGCGGCCATCAGGCCCGGCTGCGGTTTTCGAATGAGCCGCCCACCGTCATTCTGATTGTCGGACTGCAAGGGTCCGGCAAAACCACCAGCGCGGCCAAACTCGCGCGTTTTCTCGCAAAAGAAGGCAGCAAACCGGAACTGGTCTCGGTGGACGTTTACCGCCCCGCCGCGCGGCATCAGCTCAGCGTTCTCGCCAACACCGTAAACACGCCCATTTACGAAGGCGCGCCCGAAGAAACCACGCCGCTCGAACTGGCTCGTTCCGCGCGCCGCCAGGCCGTCCAAACCGGCCGCGACGTCCTGCTGGTCGATACCGCCGGCCGCCAGCATATCGACGACCAGCTCATGCAGGAATTGCAGCAGCTCAAAGAGGCGCTGAATCCGACCGAAATTCTGTTCGTCGCCGACGCCATGACCGGTCAGGATGCCGTCAAATCCGCCGACGAGTTTCACAGACGCCTAGGCATAACCGGCGTGATTCTCACCAAGATGGATGGCGATGCTCGCGGTGGCGCGGCCCTTTCCATCCGCTCGATTACCGGCCAGCCCCTGAAGTTCGTGGGCGTCGGGGAGAAAACCGATGCGCTCGAAGCCTTTTACCCTGATCGCATTGCCTCGCGCATTCTGGGAATGGGAGATGTCCTGTCCCTCATCGACAAGGTTCAGGAAAACATCGACCAGGCTACCGCCGAAAAGATGCAGGAGAAGCTGCTTGGCGATGACTTTACGCTGGAGGATTTTCGCGACCAGATTAAACAGATCCGTAAGCTGGGCTCGCTCGGCGGCCTGCTTGACATGATGCCCAAAATCGGCCCGCTAAAAGAGCTGAAAGACACGAAAATCGACGAGAAAGAGATCAATCGGGTGGTCGCCATCATTGATTCCATGACTCCCAAAGAGCGCCGGAATCACATGCTGATCAACGGGTCGCGCCGGCGCCGCATTGCCAAGGGCAGCGGCACCAGCGTGCAGGAGGTCAATAACCTTTTGAAGCAGTATGCACAAGCCCGCAAAATGATGAAGAGTTTTACCGGCCCGGGCGGCATGCTGGGCAAGAAGCTGATGAAGATGAAACTACCCGGATTGCCTGGTCTGCCGGGCTTTTAGGCGCTCTCGAAAAGTTTGTAACAATAAGAAAGTAAAGAAAAGGTCACGATGTTAGCTATCCGCCTGGCGCGTTTTGGCGCCAAGAAAAAACCCACGTACCGCGTGGTCGTTATTGAGAAGGATCGAGCCCGCAACAGCCGCTCGGTTGAGATCGTCGGTCATTACAATCCGGTGAGCAAACCGGCCCAGGTGCACCTTGACCACGAGCGCATCCAGTATTGGTTGAAGAACGGCGCGCAGCCTTCCGATACCGTGAACCGGTTATTGAAAAATAACCCGGCAACCGCCACATCTGCCGTCGCATAGGACCGGATGATGCGGTCTCGAAGGGTGCGCTACGGCGCTGAGCTGCCGGCTAACTTAGGAAACGAAACATGAACGAAAGTAATGGCGTGAAGGCGCTCGTAGAAGAAATCGCCAAAGCGCTTGTCGACGCCCCGAACGGGGTGGTGGTGAATGAAATCGCCGGCGAACATGCCACCGTATTCGAACTGCGTGTGGCGCAAGGGGATCTGGGCAAGATCATCGGTAAGCAGGGCCGCACCGCGCGTTCCATCCGGACATTGCTGGGCGCGGTGGGGACAAAGCTCAACCGCCGCTTCTCGCTCGAAATTTTGGAGTAGCCACGGTCGTCGTTGCCGATCTGCGTCGCCCCTGGGGAAACCGCGGCGAACTGCTCGCCATTTCGCAGACCGACGTGCCGGGTAGACTGGAAAATCTGAAAAACGCCACCGCACGGCTGGCTAATGGATCGCTCGTCTCCATTACCCTGGAATCCACCAGGCCGCACGGCGAGTTTTGGCTGCTCAAGTTTGCAGGCGTCGATTCCATCTCCGAGGCGGAACGATTTCGCGGGGCTGAATTGACTGTTCCAATAACCGAGCGTGCCCGGTTGCCCGAAGGCGAGTATTTTCAATCGGACCTGATCGGTTGCTCGGTGATCGACAAAACCAGCGGCAGGACGCTTGGCAATGTCGAAGGCTGGCAGCAGTACGGCGGGCCGCCGCTGATGGAACTTCAGGTGGACGGACGCGAAGTGCTGATCCCCTTCGTGCCGGCGATTTGCCGCGAAATCGATCTCGCCGGGCGAAAGATCGTTGTGGATCTGCCGGCAGGTCTGCTGGATTTATAAGGTCGGGTTCATGAAATTGGATCGATGAAGTTGGCTTTGTGAAGTTCCATATCGTCACAATTTTTCCGGAGTTCTTTCG
>JAJPJN010000145.1 GCA_021324185.1 Terriglobia bacterium
GGTTATGACCTTCGATGTCGTATCGCAGAGGTTCCACCGGCGGTGCAGGCGGGTAATACGCCGCACCGCTCCCACCGCCCACCGCCTGCCCGCAATTCAGGCAAAATTTTGCGCTATCTCCAAGCTGAGTTCCGCAATTCGTGCAAAACGCCATAGTGTCTATGCTAACGAAATTCGGCCGCCCAAAGTTCGCAGGCGATTACTTGGCGGGGTAGGCTTTGTCGTAGGCCGCAGTGGCGTCGGCGGTGATGTCCAGCGCAGGCTTGAAGTAAATCGTGTTGGTGATGTCGATGACCACATCGATGCCGCGCTCTTCGGCAATCTTCTTCACGACGTCCGTCATCTGGCGGCCGGCGCGCGTAAGAATATCCTGGCGTTCATAATTCACGTCGGCATTCAAGTCGTCCGACAGGCGCTGTAATTCCTTTTGCTTCTGGGCGGCGTCGGCGCGCAATTGTGCTTCGCGGTCGGGCGGCAGGTTGGGCGTGTTCAACTGTCTGCCGATGGATTCGAGTTGCGTCTGCAGATTCTGAATCGCCTGTTGCCGTGGCTTGTACTTCGCTTCCAAAGTAGCCTGCGCTTTCTTGATTTCAGCGGTATCTGCGACGGCCTTTTGCGCATTGATGATAGCGATCTTGGCGGGCTGTAACGCTTGCGCCCCCAGTTGCGAAACGGAAAGAGCAATGAACGCAGCGGTAAACAGGGCACTCCGGATTCGGCAGAACATTAAGCAAAGACTCCTGTGAAATAAAAAGGACACACTCTTACGGCGCCGGCGCGCAAAAACGGTCCGTAATGTTGGGTTATCGCTAACAGGCTAACACGCAGCTCACATTTGGATGCGCCCATCGGAACCGATGGAAAAGACGCGGCTACGCCAACGTACCGTCCGCCCGCCGTAGGATGCCGCCCAGACCGAAAACGCATACAGATCCCAGACGGGCGCCAGCCAGCAGCAGGTTGCAGCTAACCTGCTTTGCAGAATAAAACCGCCGGTCAGCAAAGCCGAAACGCAGCGCAACACCAAAAGCAGAAAGGCAGGCCACCAGGCGCCCGTCAGGATCGCGGCAAGCGCCCACAATCCGGCGTGCGTAAGCGGCAGACCTGCATATCCGCGGCCTTTTGAAAAACGGATCGTGCGCGCCCAGCGAAGCTGGTGCTGCCAGACACCGGACCAGGTTGCGTCGCCCAGCGAGGTTTCCACCGTATAGGTTGACAGCAATGCACGCTTGCCGAGCGCGGTGATGCGCCTTGCGAGCTGGTAGTCGTCGGCCAGATGACCGGCAAGGGCCGCAAAACCGCCTGCACATTCCAGATCGCCGGCACGAAAGGCCAGCGTCGACCCAAAGCCGAATTCACGCACGCCCACCTGTTGTGCAACCAAAGTGCTGGGCATGAAATCGGTGGCAATCCCGAGCGATTCCCACGCCGCTGCGAGCGTGTGAGCGCGCGCCCGATAGGGGCAGGTGACAACTCCAATAGACGGATCAGCCAGTGGCGCAACAACGCGAGATAAATAGTCCGGCCCCACTTTGATGTCGCTGTCGTTTACAACCCAGATGGGATAGCGGGCATGCGGGGCGAGATTCATCAGAACGCCGACTTTGCCGTTCGGCACCGGTTCAGCGCCTATGATGAGCCGCACCGGAGCGCGAGGGAACTCCTGCCGTAAGCGGCGAACCTCGCTCGCAGCCGGATCGTTTTCATCGCGAGCGCCGAACAGAATTTCAAATTCCGGGTAGTCTTGCTGGATCTGCGATACGAAAGCATTGTGCGTATCGGGATCAATACCGTATAGAGGTTTGAGAACAGAAACGCCGGGACAGAACTTGGCATGAGCGGTTGGGCGCAGCCGCTTCGCAAGATGCCCCAAAGCCGCCACAATCGCCAGCAGTTGATAAACAGCCGCGGGAAGAAAAACGATCCAGAAAAGGTGCACAGTGTTTAAACGTGCACAACGGGCGCGAGATGCGCTGTGCGCTTAACGTGCAAGGAGCAGGACGCCGCTAAAAACGAGAATGGCGCCGGCCGCCCGGCGTTTTCCGACGCGTTCATGCAGGACGAATCGCGCAAGCAGAGTTTCTAAGATAAACGTCGATGCGGAAGCCGGAACCGCAAAGCTGAGCGGTGCGATTTGCAGCAGCGCCATAAACGCGAAAAACGAGACGGCCATGCAAAAAATCGACAGCAGCAGATACCGCCGGCTGACGATCATGCGCAGCAAGCGAGCTACGCCGCGGGCATCCACCCTCTGCGCGCCGCTGCGCTTCATCTCATAGCTCTGCAGCATATCGGCCAACACCGTCGCCACCACAATGACGAATAAAAGCAGCCACTTCATCGGCCAACTCCCGTCGAGGTTCGCTGATTCGTGCTGCCCACCATCGCGGTGCCCGCAAAAATCAAAATGGTGCCGATCCAGTGCGCGGGCGTAACCGTTTCCCCCAGAAACCAATTGCCGAATACTGCTGCCAGGATGTAGCCGACGCCGGTGAGCGGGAGTACAAAACTCAGATCCGCCCAGCTCAGCAACGCCATGCGGGCGAGCAGCCAGCAAATCAGTAGCACGATACCGATCGCCACATAGGGATTTGCCATGGCGCGGATGTAATCAACAGGATTCAGCGCCATAGGGCTCACGTGTCTCATGCCCCAGGCAAGCGAGAGATTGCCCAACGCGTTGAAGAGCACAACCGCCAGCAGCAAAAGGAACGTGTGGATACGCGTAACGGGGGAATGCCTGGAGTGAACCGGCCGGTTTCCAAGCACCGCTAGCGTAGATGTATCGCCAACAGCCAGGTCAGTCTCCCGCCGTCATGACAGCAGCCTGTTCCTTCTGCTCTTTCTGCTGTTTAACGAACTGCTTTCGTTTCGAACGCAGCGACAGATATTCGCGCGCTTCTTTATACAGGCGCTTGCGTTCGGCATTATTAAACATTGCCTTGCCTACCAGCCGCAGAGCCACCTTGGGACGGAAATAGAATTCGGCGTAGAAGCGCTCTACCCAATCCACCAGCTCCGCGCGATCCAGTCCCGGATATTGATAATTCGGAAGCTGATGGCCGGCCTCATCGCACATGGCGCCGTCGATGGTGATCAGGCCGTTCTTAACGATGTGCTCGTAGTATTCGGTGCCGGGGAAGGCGTGGCCGATGGAGACCTGAATGGTTTCGACATCCAACTCCTTGGCGAAATCGATGCTCTTGCGGATGGTCTCGCGCGTTTCGCCGGGCAGGCCGACAATGAAGTCGCCGTGGATGGTAATCCCGAGTTTCTTGCAGTTGGCCGTGAAGCGGCGCGCCATATCGATGGTGGCGCCCTTCTTGATGTTTTTCAGAATCTGCTGGTCACCCGATTCGTAACCCACGATAAGCAGCCGGCAACCGGCATCTTTCATCGCCTTGAGCGTGTCGTAATCGGTCGTCACGCGCGAGGTGCAGCTCCAGGTGAAGTTGAGCTTTTTCAGCTTGGAGCAGAGTTCTATAGTGCGGGCTTTCTGGTAATTGAAGGTGTCGTCGTCGAAAAAGATTTCTTTCAGGCCCGGGAAGTTCTCCAACGCCCACTTGCACTCGTTATAAACGTCTTCGGAGGAACGCAGGCGCCAGCGGTGGCCCGAATGCGTCTGCGGCCATAAGCAGAAGGTGCACTGGGCCGGACAACCGCGCGTGGTGTAGAACGCGATGTACGGGTTCAGCAGGAAGGGAACGTTGTAGCGGCGGAAATCCAGATCGCGCTTATAGACTTTTGTGACCCAAGGCAACGCGTCCAGGTCTTCAATCACCGGGCCCTCGGGATTGTGCTGAAAACCACCGTTCTTGCGGAACACAACGCTGGGGATTTCTTCGAGCGGCTTGCCCATGGCGAAGTCGCGTATCGGGTAATCGAATTCTTTCTTGACGACGAAGTCGATCGCCTTCGAAGCGAGCAGGCTCTTTTCAGGCTCGATAGTCACCGGCGGCCCGACAAAAGCGACCTTCAGCTTCGGATTGAGGTCCTTCATCATCTCGGCGATTCGCACGTCGACATGAAAGCCGGGCGTGGAGGTAAACAGCACCAGCAGCTCGAAGTCGGAAGCCATCGCCACAGTCTGATCAATAGAGATCTTGTGCGGCGGCGCGTCCACGACTTTGCTGTCCGGAATCATACCGGCCGGGTAGCAGAGCCAGACCGGATACCAGTAAGATTCAATTTCCCGCGAGGCTGGCCAGCGTGACCCCGCACCACCATCAAATCCTTCAAAAGAAGGAGGGTTTAAAAAAAGCGTTCTCATGATGTCCGGAACTAACCTCTAGGTTACTGTGTTTCAGGCATATTACTCAACTGCGGGGTAAGAGAAATCCCTAGTTGCGCCGCGCGGGAACCGCTGCTGTTTGAGGCGCGGCGCCGGTTTGATCGGCTTCGGCGCCGTTGGGCGTGAAGTTTGAGTAGTCGACATTCAGTTCCACTTTTCCGATAAGGCGAGCGTCGATTGTGCTGCACATCTTCTGCGGAACAGCGATGCCGTTTTGGATAGTGAACGTTCGCTCGAAATCCACTTTCTTAAAAAAAATGCTCGGGTTTTTCACGAAGCGGCCCTTTTCGAAAACTGGCAGATAGGTAGCGGCGTCCAACTCAATTTCGCCTTTAAACAAGCCGGGCTTTTTCTTTCTGGGAGTCACCTGAAACACATATACAGGCTTGCCGTCGGGGCCGGTTTGCTCGCCTTTATACTTGAACTTGTAATTGGCGGGAATCACCGCCAGGCTGACATCGCCCTGGCTCTGCTGTTCGGCCTCAAGATAGCGGCCAATCACCTGATTCTTGATCGTGTTATCACCTTGAAAGCCCAGAACTTTGTAGGTGATCTGTCCGACCTTTGAAATCTTGCGCAGCGCTTGCAGCTTGCCGTGCTCTTTGAGCTTTGGAATGGAGGCATCGATGGCAACGTCCATGGAGGCGCCGCGCAAATCGTCTTCATGCGTCTGTTCAGCCTGAACGTATTTATCCAGAATCACTGCCGAGGGCTTCTCCTGTTGGTCGCCTGCGTCCTTGGGAAAAGCAGATACGGGCAGCAGAAAAAGGGCGGAAAAAATGGCAATGGTCTTCCGCTTCCAATCCAGATACACAGAGGAATGGCGATCCGCATAGGCGGGACCGATGGCCCAGTTTAACAGATGAACCGCGCGCGCCAATCTCCTTCCTCGTCCCCCCATTTTGTTTTTATTAGATGAAACCGGGCAGCGTGCCAGTTGCAACTTACATGCCAAGCCGGCAGGTGTGTCCGGAGCTAGCTGCAACAATATGATGAACGTAGACGATCGACCGCAACATGCGCCGTGACTATCACAATTGGTACAGCCAGCGGCTGGGCCGCAACATGGAACTGCTCGCGTATGGGCACACAGGCCTGCCGGTGCTTGTATTCCCGACTTCGCAGGGCAAGTTTTATGAATACGAAAACAACGGCATGATCCATGCCATCTGGCAGAAAATCGAGCGCGGCGAGTTGATGGTGTTCTGTGTCGACAGCGTCGATTCTGAAAGCTGGTACAACCGCAGCATCCATCCACACGATCGTGTGATGCGGCACGTTGCCTACGAAAACTACATACTGTACGAAGTCACGCCATTGATGAAGAATCTGAGCGGCCAGGGGCAGATTTGCACCACCGGCTGCAGCTTCGGGGCGTATCATGCGCTGAATTTCGGGCTGCGGCATCCTGATTTGACATCTACCTGCATCGCGATGAGCGGCTCGTACGACATGAAGCGGTTTATGGACGGCTATTACGATATGGATTTCTATTTTCAGAATCCGGTGGATTACGTGCCCAATCAGAACGATCCCTGGTTTCTCGATCGCTACCGCGCCATGAAAATCGTGCTTGCCGCCGGAGACTGGGATATTTGTCTAGGCGACAACTTCAGGATGGCGAACATCCTGGGAGAAAAAGGAATCCCGCACTGGCTGGATGTATGGACCGGCGGCGAGAAGCACGATTGGCCGCTGTGGCAGCGGATGGCGGTAAAATTCTTTTGATTTTGCCGGGTGCGTCTAACCGGCTGTGGGCTGGCTTTCCAAGGGGGTGAAGATTGCCGAAGATCGGAATTCTGTATGGGATGGAGAACACGTTCCCGGCCGCGCTGGTGGATCGAATCAACAGCAAGCGAATACCCGGCATAACGGCTGAACACATCCGGATCGGTGGCGTGAAAATGGCCGAGCCGAGCGGCTACCGGGTGATTATCGACCGCATCTCCCAGGACATCGAGTTTTACCGCGCCTATCTGAAGAACGCCGTGCTTGGCGGAACGATTGTAGTCAACAATCCGTTTTGGTGGACGGCTGATGATAAGTTCTTCAACTATGCGCTGGCGAGCAAAATTGGCGTGGCGGTGCCGAATACCGTCATTCTTCCGCACAAAGAACATCCGCCCGGAACCACGGTGCAATCGATGCGCAATCTGATGTTTCCACTGAACTGGGAAGAAGTTTTCGATTATGTCAAATTCCCGGCGTTTCTAAAGCCGTTTAGCGGCGGCGGCTGGAAGAACGTGTACAAGATCAATTCACGGGAAGAGTTTTTTGCCGCCTACGATCAGACCGGAACGCTGTGCATGACCTTGCAGACAGCCGTCAACTTCACCGAGTACTTTCGCTGCTATTGCATCGGGCAGCAGAAGGTACACGTGATGAAATACGACCCGAAACAACCCCACCATCTTCGCTACGTGAAAGACAACACGGCCAGCTCCCGCGAGCTGTATGACCGCGTGGTTCGGGATGCCCAGACGCTTTGCCAGGCGCTCGGTTACGACATCAATACGGTGGAGTTCGCGGTGGAAAACGGTATTCCATACGCGATTGACTTTTTGAACCCGGCGCCGGACGCCGATGTTCATTCGGTGGGCGAGCAGAACTTCGAGTGGGTGGTTGAAAACGTAGCCCAACTGGCGATCGACAAAGCGCGCAGTGATGAGCAGCCCCAGACCCAGTACCACTGGAGCCACTTCCTCGCGCATGGCACGGCGAAATCGGCAGGATCAAAATAGAAGTAAGCGACTAGCTTGTCGGAAGAGGCGCAATGAAACCCAGTTTCACGATTGGGATCGAAGAGGAATATCAGACGGTTGATCCCAACACCAAGGATCTGCGCTCGCACATCGGAACCGAGATTCTGTCCAAAGGCAAACTGCTATTGCATGAGGCCGTCAAAGCCGAGATGCATCAGTCGGTTGTCGAGGTCGGCACGGGCATTTGCAAGGACATCAAAAGCGCCGGCCGTGAACTGAAGGACCTGCGGCTGCACATCTGCGATCTGGCCAAGCAGAACGGGCTTCGTTTGGCATCAGCAGCTACCCATCCGTTCGCCGATTGGCGCAACCAGGATATTTATCCCGATCCCCGCTATCACACCATCGTTCAGGATCTGAAGATGGTGGCGCGCGCCAACCTGATCTTCGGGCTGCACGTACACGTCGGGATCGAGGATCGCGAGACCGCTATTCACCTGATGAACCAGGCGCGGTATTTTCTGCCGCATATTCTGGTGCTCTCCACCAATTCGCCTTTCTGGCTGGGGATGGATACCGGATTGAAGTCTTACCGCTGCAAAGTTTTCGACAAATTCCCGCGCACCAATATTCCCGATACATTTTCGAGCTATAGCGAGTACCAAAACTTCGTAGATCTTCTAGTCAAGACAAATTGCATCGATAATGCAAAGAAGATCTGGTGGGATATCCGGCTGCATCCGAACTTTCCAACGCTCGAGGTCCGCATCTGCGATGTACCGCTGCGGGCCGACGAAACGCTGGCGATTGCCGCGCTTATACAGGCCACGATGGCCAAGCTGTACCGGCTGCATGAATCGAACATGAGTTATCGCGTCTACCCGCGGGCCTTGATTATGGAGAATAAGTGGCGCGCCGCGCGCTACGGGCTGGATGGCAAGTTAATCGATTTCGGCAAGCAAACCGAAGTGCCGATTCGCGATCTAATATACGAGTATTTGAATTTTGTGGACGATGTAGTCGACGAACTCGGCTCGCGCCAGGCGATCAACTATATTCATTGGATTCTCGAAAACGGCACAGGAGCCGACCGGCAACTGCGCATCTTTCAGGAAACGGGAGACTTAACCAAGGTGATGGATTATATCGTTTATGAGACCGAAACCGGGCTGGTGCCCGAGGCAGCCGGTGCAGGAGCAGCGGTTTGAAAACCGATCTCAGCAATATTCCCTTTGATCAGGAGCTGAGCCCAGGCGCGCACAACGCCGTTTTTGTGTGCCTGAAGGTGCAGCCGTCTGAGAAAGTGACTGTCATTACAGACCGGGCATGCGAAGAGATTGCGGCCAGCCTGGTAGCCGAGCTGAATGCCTGCGGCTGCAACTACCAAACGTTCCTACTCGAAGAGCTGGCGCCGAGACCGCTCATCGACATGCCGCAAGCCGTGCTCGATGACATGGCAACCAGCCAGGTAAGCATCTTCGCGGTGCAGGCGCAAGCGAATGAGCTGCGGACGCGAATGCAAATGTGCGCAGTGGTCAACGAGAAGAAGCTACGGCACGCGCATATGGTCAACATCGAGAAGAAGATCATGCTGGCGGGCATGCGCGCCGATTTCGCCAAAGTTGACGAACTGACGCTGCGCGTGATGAACATTGTGAACAAAGCGCAGAGCATTCACGCCGTCACACCCGCAGGAACAGATATTCGCGCCCGGTTGACCCCTGAATACAAATGGATCAAGACCAGCGGAATTATCAGCCGCGATAAATGGGGCAATCTGCCGGGCGGCGAAACCTTTACTTCGCCGCTGGAAGTGAACGGAACGTTTGTGGTGGATGGCGTGGTGGGTGATTACCTTTGCGCCAAGTATGGCGATTTGAAAGCCACTCCGCTTACTTTAACCGTGGAACGCAATCGTCTGACGAACGCGTTCTGTGACAACAAGGAACTGCAGGAAGAGTTCTGGCGCTATACTCACCGGGACGAGAATAGCGACCGGGTGGGCGAGTTCGCGATTGGGACGAATATTGCGTGCCAGGACGTAGTCGGCAACATTCTGCAAGATGAAAAAATTCCCGGGGTACACATGGCCTTTGGCGATCCGTACGGAGCGCACACAGGCGCCCAGTGGACCTCTACGACGCACATCGACGTGGTTGGCCGCAGGTTCGATATCTGGGCCGACGAGCGCCAGATCATGAGCGAAGGCCAGTTCCTTGTCTGACCGGACTAGCCGTTGATTGCGGAACTTCGCGAGCGCTTTAACCGGCAGTGGAGCCCGGATCTCTATGCCCGGTTTCTGCGGCGAATTGACGAGACCTCCGGTACGCATGTTGAGTTCCGGTGTAGCGAAACACCCGTTTTCTTCCCCCAACCGCTGCTCGAAAAAATGGTGCGCTACGGGAAGGAACTCTATGAGCAACTGGCTTCCAATCCGGAATACCGCCGTGCTTCGGAAGGGGCGATTCCGCCTGAGTTCAGCGTTCCAAACGAATCGTTGCATCCGCTTTTTGTGCAGGCCGATTTCGGGCTGGTGCGCTCTGCGGGCGGAAGCCTAGAGCCCAAACTGGTCGAGATTCAAGGCTTTCCCTCCATCTACGGTTTTCAGGCCGCGCTCGCTAAAGACTATATGCAGGTGTATCGCCTGCATGAAACCGTTTCGCCCCGACTGACCAATTTTCTGGGCGGCTTGGATGAGAAGAGCTACTGGGATCTTCTTGGCAAAGCGATTCTGAACGGGCACGCGCCGGAAGAGGCCGTTCTGCTCGAAATCGAGCCGTATAAGCAGAAGACGCTGCCGGATTTTCTGGTCACGCAAAAGAAGCTCGGCATTCGTATTGCGTGCATCACCCAAGTTAAGAAACAAGGGCGGCGGTTACTGTTTGAAGGCGTCCCGATCAAACGCATTTACAATCGCGTGATTGTCGACGAGCTGATACGGAAGAATATTCAACCGGAGTTCCGGCTGGCGGATGATATCGACGTCGAATGGGCCGGGCATCCGAACTGGTTCTTCCGGTTGAGCAAATTTTCGCTGCCGTGGTTTCGGCACGCCAGCGTGCCCGAGACGCGCTTTCTCTGCGATGTTGACAGGCTGCCGGAAAATTTGGACGAGTATGTTCTGAAGCCGCTGTATTCGTTTGCCGGGCTAGGGGTGAAGATCGGGCCCACCCGAGAAGAGATCGAAGCGATTCCGGCCCGCCAGCGTCACGAATTCGTCCTGCAGAAGAAACTGGATTTCGTGGCTACAGTCGATACGCCCAGCGGCATGACGAAAGTGGAAACGCGCATCATGTATATCCATGATGGAAACGAGCTGAAGCCGGTGACGACCGTTATCCGCACCGGGCGCGGAAAAATGATGGGTGTCGATTTCAATAAGAATCTCGATTGGGTCGGCGCATCCGCCGGATTTTACGAGCGTTGAAACAACCCGATCGGGGATAGCATATAAATCACGTATGCCTGCCACCGATCCACGCGCCGGCAAACCGGCAGATCCTGCTCAACTCGTCAATGTTCCCAGACTGATTACGGGTTATTACGCACTGGAACCGGATGTTGCAATTGCCACGCAGCGAGTCTCATTCGGCACTTCGGGGCATCGTGGAACTTCGTTCGCGGCCGGATTCAATGAGAATCACATCGTCGCCATTACGCAGGCGATTTGCGAATACCGGGCTGAGCAAGGGACAACTGGTCCGTTATTTCTGGGTATGGACACCCATGCTTTATCGGAGCCGGCGTGGGCGAGCGCGCTTGAAGTACTGGCGGCCAATGGAGTCACCACGATGATCGATCAGGACGGCGGATATACGCCCACGCCGTCGCTATCGCACGCGATTCTTAAACACAACCGCGGGCGGGGCGAAGGGCTGGCAGATGGCATTGTCATTACGCCCTCGCATAATCCTCCGGAAGACGGAGGGTTCAAATACAATCCGCCTTCGGGCGGCCCTGCCGATACGACGGCCACCAAGTGGATCGAGAACCGCGCCAACGATCACCTGAAAAGCGGTCTGAAGGCCGTCAAGCGCATGCCGTATGAACGCGCGCTCAAAGCGGGCTCTACGCACAAATACGATTACCTGTCGAACTATGTCGACGACCTTTGCGCCGTGATCGACATGGAAGCAATTGCGGCCGCGGGATTGCGTTTGGCAGTTGATCCGCTGGGCGGCGCTGGAGTGGCTTATTGGCCGCGAATCGGCGAGCGCTACAAGCTCAATTTGGCTGTAGTGAACACCACGGTCGATCCGACTTTCCGCTTCATGACCTGCGATTGGGATGGCAAGATTCGCATGGACTGCTCTTCGCCGTATGCCATGGCGGGTCTGATTGCGCTCAAGGACAAGTTCGATGTAGCGTTTGCCTGCGACACGGATCACGACCGGCACGGCGTAGTGACGCCGAGCGCAGGGCTTATGAATCCGAATCACTACCTGGCTGTGGCGATTGACTATTTGTTTCGCAACCGGCCGCAATGGAAAGCGGATGCCGGTGTGGGCAAAACGCTGGTATCGAGCAGCATCATTGACCGGGTGGCGCGCGATTTGGGGCGCAGGCTGGATGAAGTGCCCGTCGGGTTCAAGTGGTTTGTTGACGGGCTGCTCGACGGCTCACTGGGATTTGGCGGTGAAGAGAGCGCAGGAGCGTCGTTCCTGCGGCGCGATGGCGGCTCCTGGAGCACCGATAAAGACGGCATCATCATGGGCCTGCTTTCGGCGGAGATTACGGCCAGGACGCAGCAAGATCCGGGCGTGCGGTACCGGGAGCTGACGGCCCGCTTTGGCGCGCCGGTCTACGAGCGCATCGACGCCCCGGCAACGCCGGAGGAGAAAGCGATTCTGGCGAAGCTTTCGCCCGAACAGGTTTCGGCCAAAGAGCTGGCCGGCGAACCGATTGAAGCGATGCTGACTAAAGCGCCGGCGAATAATGCACCGATTGGCGGCTTGAAAGTAGCAACGAAAAACGGCTGGTTTGCCGCGCGGCCCTCCGGGACGGAGAACGTGTACAAGATCTACGCCGAAAGCTTTTTAGGTGAAGAACACTTGCGCCGCATTCAGAAAGAAGCTCAGGCGCTGATTTCGAAGACGTTCGAATCGGCTGCAGCGGTCGGGGCGCGGTAGTTTCTCAAAGCCATTGCTACACTGCGAAGCAAATGGGTGGTTACATCAGCCGCAGAGCAGCATTGGGGCTGTTGGGAGTGCCGGTCGTGAAGGCGCTCGCACAGGGCGTTTCCTCGCGCGGAGTGAAGCCGCAGCCGCGCGGAAAGTTTTCGGGGCTGCCGTTCCACGCCTGCTTTACCGACATCGCCGCACAGGCAGGATTACGCGCGCCGCTGATCTATGGCGGCGCCGAAAAGAAGACCTACATTCTGGAAGCAGTAGGCTGCGGCTGCGCCTTTATCGATTACGACAATGACGGCTGGCTCGATATTTTTTTGCTGAGCGGCCAGTTGCTCGAGAACACACCGCAAAGCGCCACCAACCGCCTCTATCACAACAACCGGGACGGCACCTTTACCGATGTGACCGATAAGGCCGGGCTGCGCAAGACCGGTTGGGCTTCCGCGGTCGCAATCGGCGACTACAACAACGACGGCTTTGAGGATTTGTTCGTCACCTATTGGGGACAGAATGTCCTCTACCGCAATAACGGCGACGGCACATTTACCGACGTAACCGCGCAGGCGGGGCTATTGCACGACGGCACGCTCTGGGGATCGGGCTGTACGTTTATCGATTACGATCGTGACGGCAAGCTGGATCTTTTGGCCGCCAATTATTTGCAGTTCGATTTCGCAAAGGTGCCTAAACCGGGCGAGAACCCGAACTGCAACTGGAAAGGCTTTCCGGTCAATTGCGGGCCACGCGGCTTGCCGCCCGGCCGCGTCTGGCTCTATCACAACAACGGCGATGGCACATTTCGCGATGTGAGCGATGCCTCCGGTGTTTCAAAAGCGAAAGGCAGCTATTGCATGACCACAGCGGCAGCCGATTTCGATAACGACGGCTGGCCGGATATCTATGTCGCCTGCGATTCGACACCAAGCTTTCTGTTCAGGAACAATCACGACGGCACGTTTTCGGAGATCGGGTTGGAGAGCGGAGCCGCATTGAATGAAGACGGGATGGAGCAGGCCGGCATGGGCCTCGGCATCGGAGATTACAACCTGGATGGAAGTTTAGACATCCTCAAGACGCACTTTGCCGACGACACCGCCATCCTGTACCGCAACGACGGCAAAGGCGATTTCGAAGACGTCACGAATGCGGCCGGCCTGGGCGTTGAGACGCGCTATCTGGGATGGGGCGCGGCGATCTTCGATCCCGACAATGATGGGTATCCGGATCTGTTCTGGGTGACCGGCAGCGTGTATCCGGAACTGGAAAAAGATCTGCCGAGCTATCCGTTCAAGGGCCCGCGGATTCTGTTCCGCAATCTGAAGAACGGGAAGTTCGAAGAGTTATTGGATCAGGCCGGCCCCGGCGTGGCCGCGCTGCACTCCAGCCGCGGATGCGCTTTCGGCGACTTCGACAATGATGGCGATATCGACATTCTGGTGATGAACATGAACGAGCCGCCGTCGCTGCTGCGAAATGATGTGAGCGGAGCAAATCACTGGATAAAGGTGAAGCTGGTGGGAACGAAATCGAACCGCAGCGCCATCGGCGCGCGCGTGACGGCCCGCTACGGCGGCCACGTGCAGGCACAGGAAGTCTTGAGCCAATCGAGCTTCTATTCGGCCAGCGATCTGCGGCTGCATTTCGGATTAGCGGATGCGGCCAAGGTCGATTTAGAAGTGCGCTGGCCGAATGGCAGTGTCGAGAAAATTGCCGGTGTTGCGGCAGACCATCTGGTTACGATACGCGAAGGCGCCGGCATCGTGAAAACAGAAGCTTTCGGCAACAAAAAGGTGTGAGCTAGCCAACCATTTCCTTCGGGTGTAGCCGCCCTTAACCCGTGACGGTTAGTACTTTCGATTCGGATAACTCCGGAGCTATCGCTGCGTCACTAATTTGCCGAGGAGCAAAGTAGTGAAACGGGTTGGATGGCTCATTTTACTGGCGGTAACGGCGAAAGCCGATATCCTCTATACTTGGACGGTTTTCGGAAACGGGAACCAAACCGTCAGCTATGCCTTTTCGCTGCCCGATTTTCCAACCGGCTCGGTGGCAAGCTCAAGTAATCTGTCGCTATCCGGATACCTCGGCGGGCTGCCAAACTACTCTTGTAATCAACTGAGCGCCGAGGATTGCACGTGGTCCGTTGCGCTGGAATCGGCGCCGAACTCGATCAGCGATCTGGGAACGAATTTCGGCCAGGCGGCGCTGTATGTGTGCTGGGATGCAGGCGCCTTCGGGTGCAGCACGGGAATCAATGTCGAGCAGGGCGCCACATTCCCCAACCTCGATATCAATCAGTTTGGTACGTATTGGGGAACGATGGATTATTGGGGCTACCGAACTGAGCTGGTAATTACCGACCCGCCGAGTGTTCCGGAACCGGGTTCGGCAGGGTTGATGCTTACGGCTGCCGGTCTTTTAGGCTTTTGCGCATTTGTGCGCCGGGCCAGGACGGTAAGAGCGCAGTAGCATCTACTTGCCCTCAGCTCGTGATGCGCCGCGCAACACAGTTCTGAGCAGCATAGACGAGCTTCTTGAATACTCTTGCCTCGTAACAGGACCTGCTTCCCATCGCTTGAAGAATTCTGGGTCTCGCTTTCTGCAGATCTGTATACACGGCCAGAACCTCGTTGATCGTAGGGTCTGGCCCACTTTCCCGCACGAGCGCATTCCCGATTTGCCGGAGAACTCCTTTCGGGCGCCCATCGTGCTGTAGACGTCCGTTCCGGCGAGGTCGCTCAGCGACTTCTGCGTGCGCCGATAACTCTTCTCGAAGACGCACCAAGTGTGGCGCTTTGGATTATGGTACGAGGCCATGACCGTCAAGCCAAGCTCGAAAGGCATATTCATACGCGGCGTGCGAGGTCGGTGCAAGTCTAATTCAACGCGCGATAGGTCGTGGAAGGAATATCGGCAGCTTTCAATGAGATCCACAATGCGATCAAGCCGTCTCTCTCCACCTGGAATTTCCAAAGCCGCGCGAGGGACCAAACCATAGGAGCAAACACCCGCAACATACGCCAGGAACAGCGGTTCAAATTGGCGATCATACGGGAAATTGAGAAAAACTGTTTTAAGCTTTAAACTACTTGGCACGCCGGCGGACCTTTGTACCGGTTCGGCGATGGCTTCGTGCCTTAGGGCTGGTAACCAGCGATCCATTCCCTTGCTGGAAGTACGCGTCCATAATCTCGTCCAACTGCTTGGTCTCGCGATGCGACAGCCCGAGTATTGCGGCAACTTCGTCCGCCGTCGGATACGGTTCCCTTAACACGATGGGACGATGTGCCGCGCTCTTCATGCTCTTCTCTTCAAGCATAACGTCCGGACCGGGTCAGCGGGTCGCAACCATCTCCTAAAAGATAATCCATCCATTCTTGTCAGGCAGCCACTTAAGTTAGCCGTACCGTTCTAAGCTGTCGTATCCGTTCGTTTCGGCCGGATGCGGTTGTACAAGTCCAGCAGTAGGTCGCCACTCTCGGTACGCCACTTGACCCAGCCATTTGCTGTTTTCCTAGGACTCCCGGTCTTCTGGATACAATACAGCGCGGCGTAGCTCGGAGAAAACACCTTCCCGTCCACCTCGATACCGTCCGAGCGGAGTGTGCCCTCAAATGTTCGCCGCTAGCCTCGTACGCAGTAGTCCAACTTTAGACGGCTTCCTACTAAATTCGGCATAGCCGAAATCAATTCTTGAAATGGACGCGATCCGGTGCTCCGAACGTCACTGATGCCGCCACTCTGTTCAGAAGATGTGGATAATGTCGGGAAATTCTCGTCGCGCAGCGCGGCAGAAAGCTCCCGCCCGGTTCCTGCATGGTATATTGCGAGCCGGCGCTCCTATGCGATTCACAGCCGTGCTCCTCGGATTAGTGGTTTTCTCGGGACTCCACGCTCAGACGATGAAGGCTCCCGATATCACGAAAGACCCCACATTATACGTCGTCCCTTACGCGCACCTCGATACCCAGTGGCGCTGGGAATTTCCGCAAACCATCAGCGAATATCTGCTGAAGACAATGCGGATCAATTTCGACTACATCGATAAATATCCGCACTACGTTTTCAACTGGACCGGGGCAAATCGTTACCGGCTGATGAAAGAGTACTTCCCGGCCGACTACGCGCGCATGAAGCAGTACGTTGCCGCGGGGCGCTGGTTTCCTGCCGGTTCGTCCATGGAAGAAGGCGATGTCAATCTGCCCAGCGCGGAGGGCATCATCCGGCAGATTCTTTATGGCAACACCTACTTCCGGAACGAATTCGGCAAAGCGAGTTCCGAGTACATGCTGCCCGATTGCTTCGGCTTTCCGGCTTCGCTGCCAAGCATTCTGGCGCACGCGGGCGTGAAAGGATTCTCCACCCAAAAGCTAAGTTCGGGATGGCAGCCGGCGCCGAAAGTGGGCGGGCCCGATTCGCCGGAACAAACGCCGGAGGGCATTCCGTACAACGTCGGAATCTGGATTGGGCCGGACGGCAAGACGGTGATTGCTGCGCTGAATCCGGGTAGTTACGGAAGCAACGTGTACACGGATTTGAGTAAAGAGCCTGGCCCGCCGCCTCCTCCGCCCATGTTGACTCCGGAAGAGCGCGCGCGGCTTACTCCGCAGCAGTTGCAATTTCTGCAGCGCCCCAGGCAAATAGAGCAGGATTGGGTGAAACGCATCGAGCTCGACGGCAAAGTCACGGGCGTGTATGCCGATTATCACTACGTCGGCACAGGCGACACCGGGGGCGCTACGCAGGAATCGACGGTGAAGCTGCTGGAAGCGATCGTAACCAAGAGCATGACCGTGCTACCGGTACCGCCGCGCTTTGGCCGGGGTGCCCAGCAGCAGCAAGCGCAGGCAACGGGACCGGAAGTGCGAGTGGGCGATGGTCCCGTGCACGTGATCGAGTCGGCGGCCGACCAGATGTTTAACGACATCACGCCCGAGATGACGTCGCGCATGCCGACCTACAAGGGTGATCTCGAGTTGATCAATCATTCTGCCGGCTCGCTCACGTCGGAGGCGTATCACAAGCGCTGGATCATCAAAGGCGAGTTGCTGGCGGATGCGGCTGAGAAAGCATCGGTCGCGGCGAACTGGATGGGCGGGCGACGCTATCCCCAGAGGCGGCTCAACGATGCCTGGACGCTGATGATGGGTGGCCATTTTCATGACACAGCGGCGGGTACGGCCACGCCGCGCGCCTATGAATTCGCCTGGAACGACGACATTATCGCCTTGAATCAATTTGCCAGCGTTCTGAATAGCGCGACGGAAGCCATCGTCTCCGGCATGAACACGCAAGCGCGCGGGATTCCGGTCGTGGTCTATAACCCACTGAACATCGCCCGCGAGGATCTGGTGGAAGCGGCAGTGGCATTTCCGGGCGGCGCGCCGCGCGCTGTGCGCGTGTACGGCCCGGACGGGCAGGAAGTTCCGGCTCAGATGGATGGCGACAACGTTCTGTTCGTGGCGAAAGCGCCCTCGGTGGGATACAGCGTTTACGAGGTCCAGCCGGCGCGCAGTGAGGCTGCTTCCGAATTGAAAATCAACGACACATCGCTTGAAAATGCGCGCTATCGGGTGCACCTGAATCAGGACGGCGATGTCTCCAGCATTTACGACAAACAACTGAGGAAAGAACTGCTCTCCAACCCCATCCGGCTGGCTATTTCGACCGACCGGCCGCGTCAATGGCCGGCCTGGAACATGGATTTCGATCAGGAGCAAGCTGCTCCGCGTGCCTATGTCGCAGGGCCGGGACAGATTCGGATTACCGAGCGCGGCCCGGCCCGTGTCTCTCTGGAAGTCACGCGCGAGGCGGAAGGATCGAAGTTTGTCCAGACCATCAGCCTGTCGGCTGGCGATGCGGGAAATCGAGTTGAGTTTCGAAACGCCATTGATTGGAAAACGCTGGCGGCCAATTTGAAGGCTACGTTCCCGCTGAGCGCGAGCAATGAAAACGCAACGTACAACTGGGACATCGGCACGATTCAGCGGCCGTCTGCACAAGAGCGCCAGTTCGAAGTGGGCTCGCACCGGTGGATCGATCTGACGGATAAAAGCGGCGCCGACGGAGTCACGATTCTAACTGATTGCAAGAACGGATCGGATAAGCGCGACGACCACACCATCCGGTTGACTTTGCTGCGGTCGCCGGGGCTGCAGCCATCGCAGAACGGCCGCCCGGTGGCCTATAGCGATCAGGCGAATCAGGATTGGGGTCATCATGACTTCGTGTTCGGGCTGGCGGCACACGCAGGCGATTGGCGGAAAGCACAGACCGACTGGCAGGCCTACCGCTTGAACGATCCATTGATTGCTTTTGAAACACCAAAACATGTTGGCGCGTTGGGGAAAAATTTCTCGCTATTGCGAATCGACAACCCGCGCATCCGCGTGCTGGCGCTGAAGAAGGCTGAGTCGGGTGACGAGGTGATCCTGCGCATGGTGGAACTGGATGGCGCTTCCGCGCAAGCTGTGAAGGTCTCGTTTGCAGGCCCCATCGCCTCGGCGCGCGAAGTGAACGGCCAGGAGCAGCCGTTAGGACCTGCGACCGTTCAATCGGGTGCGCTGGTGATTTCGTTTGGCGCGTATCAGCCGCGAACGTTCGCCATCCGTTTGGGCGCCGCGCCGGTGGCATTGAAACCGGTGCAATCGGAGACGGTGCCGCTCGCTTACGATCTGGCGGCGGCGAGCAATGACGACACCAAAACGGAAGGCGGCGGCTTCGATGGAAAAGGAGATGCGCTGCCGGCTGAAATGCTGCCGCAAGAGATCGAGTATCGAGGCGTGGAGTTCAAACTGGGCCCCGCGAAAACAGGGACACCTGACGCAGTGATCGCCAAAGGCCAGACCATTGCGCTTCCCTCCGGCACATACAATCGCGTTTACATTTTGGCCGCCTCGGCAAACGGTGACGAGCCGGCGAAGTTCCGTGTGGGCAATGCCGCTGCCGAATTGAAGATTGAAAACTGGGGCGGATTTATCGGCCAGTGGGATACACGTGTGTGGAAGAACGAGCCTGTGCGCGACTGGGCTTTTTCGGCGAATCACCAGCCTTGGCCGCCGCCGCCGGACTGGCCGAAAGGGTGGTCGCCCAGGTATCCAGATGATTATGTAGGTTTGCGCGCGGGCTATGTGAAACCGGCTGAGCTGGGCTGGTATGCGTCGCATCACCATACGGCGCAAGGCTTGAATGAGCCCTACCAGTATTCGTATCTCTTTGCGTATTCCATCGCTGTTCCGCCGGGCGCGAAAACGTTGAGGCTGCCGAATGATGAAAACATCCGGATCTTCGCTGTATCCGTGGCAGAAGAAAATCCGGTTATCACTCCGGCCCAGCCCTTGTATGACACGTTGGGGCGCACTGAACCAGGACCAATGCAATAACGAACCGGCACTTAACTTAGCGGCCGCACCCAGATGTTGCGGAAGCTGATGGGTTCGCTCTTATCGCCGTGCGCTTGCAGCTTAATGGGAGCCGCTGTATACGCTTTATAGAACGGCTTGCCGATGTAAAGCGTCTCGCCTTTCAGTTCGAAATGGTTCTGAACCAGGACGCCGTTGAATAAGACCGTCACATAGGCCGGTGTTTTGAGACTCCCATCCGGGTTAAAACGAGGAGCGGTCCAGACCACGTCGTACGTTTGCCATTCGCCCGGAGGCCGGCAGGGATTCACCAGCGGGGGAGATTGCTTGTAAATGCTGCCCGCTTGCCCGTTGACATAGGTCGGATTGTTGTAGGAATCGAGAATCTGCAGTTCATAGCCGTCATCTTTTGGTCCGGTAGAGGCCAGAAAAAGACCGCTATTTCCCCGCGCCTGGCCGCTGCCGGTGATGTTCGACGGAACTTTCCATTCCAGGTGAAGTTGGTAATCCGTAAACGATCGTTTCGTTTCGATATTCCCGGCCGCCTTGTTCACGGTGAGCACGCCATCGGCTACGATCCACTTGGCAGGCGAGTGGTCCTGGGCCGATACCCACTCGTCTTCGTTCTTGCCGTCAAACAGAATGATCGCGTCCGAAGGAGGCGCGCCGCAGGTTGCGCCCGGCGTCACCACCTTGGGGACGGGTGTCCATTGTTCGGTGTCTTCGGGCTTAGGTGCGGATTGCTGCTGGGCGGAGACGAGCAGAGCGGCCCCGATCAGGGCGGCGAATGTGACGAATTTGAAATGCATGGCCATCACTTAGATGAGAATACATCGGGCTTTTGCCCGCCGGTTATGGGTTGTAGCGCTTGAGCCAATCCGCAATTTCCTGGAAGACGTTTTCGCGCTGCTCCCAGAGCACGGGGAAATGCGGTGAGCCGGGATATTCGACCATACGCGTCGTTTTGCCGTGGGCCAGAATCGCTTCGAAAAATTCGCGGCCTTGATACGTCGGCACCCGAAAATCGGCGCCGCCGTGAAGGATCAGGGTGGGCGTTTTGATGTTCTCCACGAAATCGACGGCTGAGAATTTGCGGAACGCTTCGGGGTCCTGCGCCGGCCAGCGCGCATCATAATCGATCTGCTGTACATCGCTCGTCCAGAGAAAGCTGGCCCAATCCGTTATGCCTGCGCCCTCGATGGCAGCTTTGTAGCGGCTGGTTTGTGTAACAGTCCAGGAGGTCATGAAACCGCCGGCGCTCCAGCCGAAGATGGCGAGGCGATTCGGATCGGCCCAGCCTTGCGCGATGGCATAATCGGTGGCGCTATCGACGTCGCGATAGGCGCGATCGCCGAAATGCTGATAAATCGAATCGAGAAACTTATCGCCGTACCCCGTAGAACCGCGATATTCCGGCTGCAGGACCACATAGCCGAGGCCAGCGATAATGCGACAGAAGGGATCGAGCACCAGCAGATCGTTCGCTTCCGGGCCGCCGTGGGGCAGGACAAGATATGGATATTTCACGCCCTCGCGATAGCCTGCCGGAAATGTTGCGATGCCTTCGAGATTGATGCCTTCCTTGCTGGTCCAGTGCACATCGCGCACGGAGCCGAGATCGATTTTCGCGATGAGATCATCACCTTCTGAGGTGATCTTGTGAAGAGCGCCTGATTGCGGCACGGCCACGTTCGACGTGTGAGTGGGATCGCCTACTGTGAAGGCGAGTTGTTGAGCCGAGGACGAATACGGCGAGAAGACAGGTGGCCCGGCGATGGCGCCATCAGCCCATTTATATGCGGGAACGAGCGTGCTGCCGCGAAACTCCATGGTTTCGGAGCGGACGCCGCGATTGACTTCGACCCATACATGGCCGTGGGGGTCGGAGTCCAGGCTGATCGCGCTTGCATCCAGATTTGGGGTCCGGTTGGCGGGCTTGCCTCCGCGCGCGGGAATTGTGTAGAGCTCATCGGGAGTCAGCACGGAATTCGCTGTGCTGAGAAACGCCAGATCCCCATCGCTCGTCCAGGCGATGCCGCTGACCGTGTTCGAAATCTCTGCTAAGCGGTGCGTGCCGGATGCGGAGCAGGTGTCAATCCACGAGCGCACATAATGGAAACCGATTTTGGGCGTCATCGACACAACCGCGAGTTCAGAGCCTTGTGGCGACCAGGCGATGGGCGAATTGGCCCCGCCCACAACAGGTGCGCCAGCAATCCACTTCAGATCGCTACACCACCATTGGCCCGCGGCGCCGTCCGATTTGACAATGTAAAGACTCACCTCATCGGGCTCAATGACGCTGCGCGTTGTGGCCAGATTGTCCGGCGGGCGCGGGTCAGCGAGCAACGCATAGCGGGACCCATCCGGCGAAGGTACGGCGCCCTGTATGCCGCGCGGCAGAAGCACGGTGGTTTGCGGCACCGATATCTCTGTGAGCCCGTTGAGAGCGAATACTGCAAACTGGCCGATATTGTTGATCTTGTATGAGCCATATAAAGCGGCGCCGTTTTGAGTGAAACCGAAAGGTGTGAAATCGGCCGGCGCATCCAGCTTTTTCGAAGTCGCGCCACTTGGATTGACGATGTGCCACTCCGTCGTAGTGCGGCCTTTGGCGCTGCCGAATGAGACGGAATAAAGGATCGCTTGGCCGTCCGGGTTGACGGCAATGGCGCGCGCGGCGCGCAACGCAGCCCAATCGCTGAACTGAAACGGATGCTTCCCTGAAGATGCTGTCTGCGTATTTGCGATGTGAGCTAAAACGCAGACCGCGGCGGCACAAGCGGCTATTCGCATGAGGTCAACATATCAGCAGTTACAGACCGGCAAATGAAAAAACGGCCGCACGATTTCTCGTGCGACCGTTTTCCGCGACTTATGAATCGCCACCTGGTAAGCGATCAGCTATCCACTCGCAGATTGTTCGTCACCGAAAATACACCGGGAACAGCATTTGCCTGGATGTTGGCAATATCTCTATCGCCATTTGCTCCCACTGCGCCCTCCAGAGTGACATGGCCGTTCTTCACGACGATGTGTATGGCGTGGTAGCCAACAGGCGGGTCGTTTGTGATTCCCGTCCACCAGGCAAGGCGGCTTTGGAAGATAGGACCGGTTCGATTGGAAGTGTACTTCTGCAACACCGGCGTTCTGTAGATCCGCGCGTAAACCGCCGCCCGGATGCGGTCATCGTTCGGCGAGAGAGGCAGCACGTCAATTTTGTTGTGCACCTTGCGAACTCCTTCGATTCGTTTCACGGCTTTTTCTGCCGCGCTCTTGAGCATTGGCCGTGAGGCTTGGCCTAAAAGCGTCACGTTGCAACCGTCCACTCGATATTCGAGGTTGTCGAATACGCCGTAATACGGCAGCATCGCGAGTTCATGATGTACCTGGCTCGCGATGCGCGCTTCTGTATCGCGGCTGAACGCGGCTGAAGCGTGCTTGTTACTGCACGCGTGCTTCGCTTCGGCGTGTAAGTTAGCCGGGAGAATTGTCGCGAACGCGATCGCACCCAGCAGTGCAGATCGTTTCAAGTGTTTATAGATCATGGTCATTTGTTTCTCGATTGATTTCTTTCGTAATCGATAAGAGCACCCCGGCGGCCAATTAGTCATGTCGGGAAGTTATTGATAACACGTTCGGCGGAAAAGCCATGGAGTGCTGGAATGCCCGAAAAGCGCCTCTGATGCCTCTTTTCGCACAAGCTGCGCGGTGCTAATTAGCGGGGGTTAGCGAGAGCCGGTCTTCAATGCCAGCGGCTCCTCTAGCGGTAAATCCACGGTCAGCGGTGGGTGATCTGAAATGCGATCCTCAACCGCCTGATTTAGTTGGTTCATCGTGATGGCGAAGTGTGGCGCGAAGCGATAGCTTTGTTGCGGAGCGCGCGGATCGCGGATGAACGGCTTCACAAAAAACCAGTCGAGCTTGAAATTGCCAATCCAGCCGCCATAATTCCTTTCAAAAGCATAGGTCGGAACGAATCCTTTACGCCCTCGCTGGTTACTGTTGGCAAGGGTTCCTTGTTTGTTGTTAAGAGTTCGCTCGGTCGTCCCACGAAAATCAAATGCGTAGCCATCGCTGAACCGGAATTTCTCTACAGACCGAAAAAGGCCGCGTTCGCGGTTTTCCCAAAAAAATGGAAAATGAAACGCCGTGGGATCAAGATATTGATGAAAGTAGCGAAGAGGAACAATCGCGTAGTGGGGAATGCTTATGGGGCTGCCCCAGAAGATCGCCTGATTAACCCAGAAACGATAGTCGGTAACCCTTTTCATGATTTCGTTTCTCACGGAAGTGGGAGTTGCATCACTCCCGGAAGTGTTGAGATCTCCGGCGAGCACTATGGGATTATCGATCGATTGAATGACACGAAGAAGGGCTTTCATCTGGCGTTGACGGCATCCGGGCGGGCACTTATTTTCGAGGTGTACCGAGATAACAGTCAGTCTTCCGGTGGGAAATGCCGGCACCGCAAGATCAACGATAAGCGCCATACGTCCTCCGCGCCGCACTTCGCGCTTGACGCGCTCGCGGAATAGCTTGCTGGCAGACCAGCGCTTGCCTTGCTCCAGCGTGGCGATCGCCTTGGTTTCTTTGCCGTACCAGTCATAGCAGACTGGAAGCCGGACGATGCGTGCCCGCTCAATTGGATAACGGCTTAGAATGGCGTTCCCGTGCAGGCCGTGATATCGCGCCGGATCGACCTTCAAATCTTCTTCCAAACGCCGTTCCTCGTCTTTGTCCGGCAGGTCGATCTTTTCAATGCCGAGATCGAATAGCGGGTCTACCTCGACAAACTCGACTCCGTACGCATAATTCATATGCAGGGCAGCAGCCAAATCGCGCGAAACATCGCGGTACTCAGTGCGTTTCATTCCCAGGTCGACTTCATTCAGAATTAGAACGTCGGTTTCCTGTAGCGCGCTGAGCTGCGCCTGAACCACTTGATCGCCCGCGCGATTTTCATATCCCGCTTCTCGCCGGAACTGTTCGGGATTTCCAAGTGCCGATTCGATCAGATGGAAATTGAGGCCGCGCTCTATATTCCACGATGCCGCCCGGACAATGCTGCCCAGACCTTCAACCGTGGGCCGATGCGGGTGAATGTCATTTATGGTCGCATCGTTTCCTATGAATGGCGTGGTAAGTACCTCGTTCAGCTTTCCCGCCAGTATGTCTTTCGGCTCGGCTACCGCCGCCAGAACTTTCAACTCGTCGAAGGAGAGAAACCCGGGTGCCGAAGCTTTTGCGACAGCATGCGATTCGTTTTGTGGAAAGGTCGCGACGGGGAGGCAAGCCAGCAACAGGCACGCGATCCTCAGCTTCATCGTCATAGCGTACAACCTGCTTATCCTGACTCATTGGTATCGCAGATCTAAAAGATCAAGTTCACCTTCCAGCCTCCGCAATACTGAATCGTTAATCGCATTCTCGTTGCGGAGCTTCCTGCTCGACAAGTGGAGCCATATTGCTTCACAGCGACTCTTGTTTGATCGGAGGAGATGATCAATGCGCGAGTGTATCCTCAGGGCTGAGTTTCGGCTTCGTGTGACTCGACTTCTCGTTCTGCTTCAAACCAGTCCCCTTCCGCAGATCCGTCCGGACGACCTCGATCTCCCCAGCGATGATAGGCCCGAGATGCAAAAGCACGCCGCAACCACTCACCATTAGCCACAGAGGTAATCCTTGGACTTATCGCTGGCACCAAATTGCCATTCCTGTCCCCTTTGGGGCAGCGGAGAAACCGGCCAGAGCCTATGTGAAATTGCAATACTGCATTTCTGTCCGACTTCTTTCTCGCGCCCAAGCACGGCGTAACGAGAGCACATGGTCACTTGACTTTACCTGACGACAGCAAAGCAGAGACTGAGTTGACCCAGCTTAAGAATACTTACGGAACAGATCCGAGATGAATTGCTGGTCACCGATAAACCTATCGATACATGGCAGCGATGCGCCGATTTCTCTCGATGGCCAAAGTCCAATTGGTATGGCACATGCAGCGTCGATAGCGATTGCTGGCGGCGCACCGGCAATTCGCTACAAGTCACCTGGATCAGAAGAGGAACACACAATGAGCAAATCGAAAGAAAAAGAGGACATGATGAAGGCGATCGCCGCGAAGATAGTCGGGCCGCGCGATGGCCGGGTGGGATTTTTGGGAAGCATCGGGGTCCGGTTGATGATCGGCGGCGAGGAGGCGCGCGGAGGGTTTACGCTCGTGGAACACCCGATGTCGCCGCGCGCGCTGGCTGCGCCGCTGCACCGGCACACACACGAAGACGAGTACAGCTACGTCCTGGAAGGGCGCGTTGGTGCGCTCTTGGGCGAAGAAGTGCTGATTGCCAGTCCCGGCGATCTGGTCTTTAAGCCCCGGCGCCAATGGCACACTTTCTGGAACGCCGGCGATGAGCCGGCACGGATACTGGAGATCATTTCCCCAGTCGGTTTCGAGCAGTTCTTCGTCGAGCTCATCGACCTGGGAGGAGTCATGCAAGCCGATTCGCAGTCCCTGGCCGACCTCTGTGCCCGCTATGGTCTCGAGATGGACCCCGGGAGCGTGCCGGATCTCGTCGAGCGCTTCCATGTGCGCTTCCCCGGCGAGCCGATCTCGGACCAGTTCTATGGCTCCGATTGAGGAGAAGCGCAGTGGCAAATACGGCAAACGGCTTGATTCATCTTTCAAATCGGATTTAATCATGTTAGGCGAGGTCGCTTCCGGGTATCGGAGATCCTGCGCAACGGAACCAGGCGCATCCAGCAGCTCGGCCGAATTGCCAGCGAACTAATGGGGTAAGTCGTCTCAGGATAAGGCACTTCTCTGGATCAGTCGCTCGCTCAATCGCTCACGCCGGATCGAGTGTGAGCGACTGAGCGACACACATCTTCGTTCACTTGGCCGGAATCGTGATAGAAACCACGCGCGTCTCGAAGTTCAATTCACGCTCGCGTGCGGGCTGAGGCACTTCCAACCGTCGATTCCCGCTGATGTTCCCCTGCCATACCTGTGCCAGATAGCACGCGTTCTGACGGCACTGAAACACCAGCTTTGCGGATTGCTTGGAAGCTCCAGGCGCACTCTCAGGTCTTACGGGCAGAAATGCGCCGCCCGATGTGCCTTCCACGCCTCGGACATACAGGAGGTGTGCGGTATCGCTGTACGTCAGCCGATAGTTACCGGCTGCAAAAGTGGCGCCCTGCGCGGTGAAGGCGAACGGAACTTGGGCTTCAATCGGCTGGGTTGATTGCGCATAAGCCGTCGAAATCACGGCCAATGCTGAAGCAACTATCGTCGAAAATGCCTTACTCATCGGGTCTCTCCTTGAAATCGGGTTCCTTTGCTGTTTGTGTTGTTGCAGTTCGTCCATTACTGTTTCTCCTTTCGTATGGATTGGTTTGTTAGTCTGCATTTCTTGCGAACCTACGAAACGTGCAACTCGCGGTTGCCGCTCCGGACACCATGTTGGATGAAAATCCGTATTCCCGCCTAGTAAAAATGCGACAAACTGAGGCGCTTCAGTCTTGCGAATGTCAACCGTCCAATCAGCCGGTGACCAAAAGCGAGCCCGAGAATCGGCCTCTGTACCGAACAGATGCAATGCCCGAAACGGTGGGAACTCTGAATTTTTCAGTAGCGCACTGCCTCAAAAGGATATGCGTGTGCGTTTTGAGGCACAGGCACTGTTGCACGCCGTACTGCGCTCGATAGTTCATGCAACAATTCCGCGCCAGCAGAGATGTCGGCTCACTTCGTGTGCTGTTTGGAAAAAGCGTTGCTAGGTAATAGGGAGATTGCAGATGCACACAATTCAGACTGCAACACCTGACCCGCGTCTGGCGCCATTCGTTCTTTGCTTTGCGCAGCGGGAGATTTCTGCGGACGCTTCGCCGCTAGTTCAAACTGGTCTGGCCCAGCTCGAACACATTCTGGCGTTTTATCTGCAAGGCCGGGCAACGATGCACTCTTGCTCAGGAACTATCGCCGTTCTTCCTCGCATCCACTTCGTTGGTGCACACACGCGCTCTCCAGGTTGGGCTTACTTCACCGGAGCTGTCTCAGCCTTTGGAATTTTTCTCAAGCCATTTGCTTCGTGGCAGTTGTTTCGCATACCGCCGGCCGAGTTTGCCGGCCAGGACTTCCAGGCCCAGGACGTGTTTGGGCCCTGGATCAACAAACTCTGGCTCAGGCTTGCCGAGCGCAAAAGCTTTCGTGAGCGCATCCAGGCGGCAACTGAGGCGCTGTTGCCCTTTGCCGAGTATGCGAGATCTCTGACGACGATAATGAGGGCTGCGCAGAAGGTTTCCGAAAGCCATTTCGGTGCGCGAATTCAACAGTTGGCGCGCGACTCGTGCATGAGCGTTCGAACCTACGAACGAAAGTTTGTCGGCGAGATGGGCATATCACCGAAGGTTTTTGCCAGGGTGCGACGCTTTCAAATTGCTCTCCATCAGAAGCGCGTGTTAGGAAGAAGGTGGGTCGACGTCGCGCAGGACTTGGGGTATTTCGATCAGATGCACATGGTGAAAGAGTTTCGAATATTTGGAGGCGAGCCGCCAACCACGCTCGTGGAGAACTGCGGTGATCACCAGCCCTGGTCCATTGGCGTACCACTGTCGCTAAACGACGTGACGGGTAGGGAGGTTTCGAATCGCTCGTCAATGGAGGGGGAGGACTCGCTTTCTTGACATGCTTGAATTCCCGCTTCGGATGCTCCCGGCGGAGAAATGCACGCAGATGTGAAACGGTGATCTCATTACCGGGAGTCAGCACAATCAAGCGTTCGATGATGTGCGTTTCATTCCCAGGTCGACTTCATTCAGAATTAGAACGTCGGTTTCCTGTAGCGCGCTGAGCTGCGCCTGAACCACTTGATCGCCGGCGCGATTTTCATATCCTGCCTCTCGCCGGAACTGTTCCGGATTTCCAAGTGCTGATTCGATCAGATGGAAATTGAGTCCGCGCTCAATATTCCAAGATGCCGTCCGGACAATGCTACCCAGACCTTCAACCGTGGGCCGATGCGGGTGAAGGTCATGTACGCTCGCATCGTTTCCTATGAATGCGTTGTAAGTTCTAGTTCAGCTTTCCCGCCAGTATGTCTTTCGGCTCGGCTACCGTCGCCAGAATTCTCAACTCGTCGAAGGAGAGAAGCCCGGGTGCCGAAGCTTTTGCGACAGCAATCCGTGCTCGCCGTACACTTACCTTACAGTAGAGTTCCTCTAAGTATCAGGCTGGCGATGCTGAAATAAATAACCAGGCCGGTTACATCAACCAGGGTTGCGACAAACGGCGCCGAGGCGCTGGCTGGATCAAGGCCGGTGCGGCGCAGCGCAAACGGCAGCATCGATCCCGCAATTGTGCCAAACAGAACGACCCCCACCAGACTGCACGCAACCGTCAACGCTATTACGGCGTAGTGAGCGCCGTAAGTTTTCCAAATCGCTTGCCAAACCAGGATGCGAGCCATGCCGATCACAGCTAAAACGCTGCCCAGAGCTAAACCGGTAGACAGTTCGCGGTAAATAACCCGCCACCAGTCGCGCAGACGCACTTCACCCAAGGCCATTGCCCGGATCACAAGCGTTGTCGCCTGCGAACCGGAGTTCCCCCCACTGCTGATGATCAGCGGCACAAATAGCGCCAGCACGACAGCGCGAGCGATCTCCTGCTCGAAATAGCCCATCGCGGTGGCAGTTAGCATTTCGCCGATAAACAGGATGGTGAGCCAGCCCGCCCGCTTTTTCACCATTGGCCAAAACCCGATGTGAAGATAGGGCCCGTCCAGGGCCTCCATTCCACCGACCTTCTGAATATCCTCGCTTGCCTCTTGCTCCACTACTTCGACGATGTCGTCGGCGGTAACAATTCCCTTCATCCGGCCATCGGAATCAAGTACCGGAATCGCAAGCAGGCGAGACTCCGTAAAAAGACGCGCGACCGCTTCCTGATCCATCTGCTCTGAAGCGAACACAAAGTTTGTTCGCATCATGTCGCGGACAAGTTTCGAGCGATCGGCTGCAAACAAATCCCGGAATCCCGCAACGCCGAGCAAGCGTTGCGCTTCATCGAGCACGTAGGCGTAATAGATCGTCTCGACATGGCTTGCTTGATGCCGGACATAACTGATCGCCTCGTCAACAGTCATTTCGGGACGCAGGCGAGCGAAACGAGGACTCATCAAGCCGCCCGCCGCGTCCTCCTTGTAAGCCAAAAGTGCGTTCACCTCACGCCGCGTGACGTCGTCCAGTTGGGCTGCGAGTTGTTGCCGTTCTTCCGCCGGAGCCAGTTGAAGCAGGTCGGCCGCGTCGTCCGGAGGCAAAAGCCGTAACCAGATCCGCCTTTCTCCCGCAGGCAGCGCTAATAATAGTCGAAGCTGATCCCGGCTGCTTAGCTGGAGAAAGATGCCGTCAGCCCGGTCGCGCGGAAGGTTTTCAAATGCTTCCACGCGTTCTGATTCGGATAGATCATTCCATTCTTCAAGCAGCGCGCTGGTCGTCATCACTCACCGGGAATATCGGTTTAATGTCGCAATAAACTCCGATGCTGTACGGGGGGCATGGACCTTACCGAGAATGATCTGCTGGTTGCTCCAGCGCTTTCCATACAGCGTCTTGTTCTCATCCCGATCATCGCGCAGAGTGGCGCCGTTTAGCGAAAGGCCGGCAAAGATGCCGCGCGACCGTGACCACGACAGTATCTGCGCAGTCATCTTTGCATCGGTTTCAGCCGCCGCGTTGCGCCCTACCGGCCCGGCGGCCACATCGGCACTCGCTCCCAGAGTAAATTTGCTTTCGAGCAGCCGTCGCATGCCGGTTTCATTCATCACCAGCAGAATTACGTCTGTTTCAGAGGCGCCTATCTGCCACCCCACGCTGCCGCCTTCCATTCGCATTGCGCCGGGTGAACTCCAGCGGCCGTGCCCATCACGGCAAGATATGAATCCGCGGCCATATTTCCCCCCGACGACAAAAGCGGCCTTCTTGACGCCGGGAACAATGACGATGCATTGCGCCTTGTCCATTAAGTCCTGAGGGATGCCTCTATCGGGCGCTTGCATGATTTCCTTGAGCACGACGGTCGCGCTATTGAGGCGCTCCGAAACGGTTTCCCCGTGCGCCTGGATCGAGAGGCTAAGCATCGCCATGATGCTCGCGAATAAAAACAAAATACGTTGTTGCATTGCTGTCTCCTGGAATGTAAATGTTTATGGGTTAATTTCCGGCTGGGATTTTGCGTCCTTACCGGGGGCGATCTAAGTTAGGCGGCTTGGGCGTGAAACGGTTGCGAGCTGTTCCCGTTAGCAAGACTCTCCTGGCATTGCAGGCAATAGCCGGTCCACGGAATCGCTTTCAATCGCTTTTCGGAAATCGGCTCCTCACATTCCTCACAGATGCCGTATTCGCCGCGGCTCAGACGTTCGAGAGCGGCGTCGATTGCCTTGATCTTTTCGTAAGCCAGATTGTTGAATCGTATGGAAACGAACTGCTCATGCAGAACAGGTGCCTGATCTTCCATCGGCACCTGGCCGCTATGCAGCACATCGAGGCGGCAGCGGAGCTCAGATTCGATCCGTGCTTTCTCCGCAGCCAGCAGCTTGGAATAATGCTCCGACTCGGCGGATTCGGCGGCAGCGCGGCTGACATCTTGCAAATAAGACATGATTGATAACTTCCTTTCTATGCTGGTGTTCGGCCAGCGTTGTTGTTCGAACCTATAAGTGCAATCGCATAGCCACTTATGGTCAGGCCCTTGACGCGGATAACATGCGCCCCAAAAAAGCGGCCGCCCGCGTCAGCTACTACGCTTCGGCGGACGGCCGGTAGGAAAGGGAAATTGTTTCGCTGTCTCGGGTCTGATAATGGGAGGGAAATCAATCAGCGCGAGAGCGAGTGCTCAGGGCGCCGCTCCGGTCTCCTGAGATTTTAGTTCCCGTTCTGCCTCGAACCAGTCCTCTTCGGCCGATCCGTGCGGCTTGCCTCTACGTTGCCATCGTTCATAAGCGCGCGAGGCAACGTCGAAATCGGTGCACTGCTCCTGATACGCTTCCATGGAGCGCCGGCTTTCGTCCTCTTCCACCGGCGTCTCTGGTGAATAACTGTTTCTCGATTTGCTCATTGTAAGTTCCTTTCTCTGCTTGGTTCGTAGCAATCTCGGATGACCGCGATTGCTTGCTATGGATAGTGCATTCGCCATGCCAATGCGGTGCCGCGCCGTTTGAAACCGCATAATGCTTGGGTCTGCACGCACATTTGCGAAAGCCGATTCTACCGGCAGTGCAGATTTTCAGTTGCCTGCTGCCGCAAAAGCGCCATCATTGTGCGTTTTGAGGCGAGGAGATGTTCTGTTATCTTCTGCTCGACTGTTGCGCATCTCGTTACCGCGTGAAAGCACATGCCTCAAGCAGATGGTCGTCTGATTGCACTTATCAGTGCATCGCAGAAAGGAGACCTCTTTGATCGAACTCAAAAATACGGAACAGGAGAGCGAACGCTCTCTTCCCTGTGCCGGCGACCATGCGCCCCGGCAATACCCGTTTCGTACTTCCGTTGCACTCACCGCAAAGCTGCTCATTATCGCCGGCAGCGTATTTGTTTTTATCTGGATGCTCGATGTTTTACTCGCACCCTAAGACGAACCCGGGCAGGCATCAATCAAGCGCGCGCTCCGCTTCCTCTTCATCCTGCGCGCTGTTACCGCGTTGAATGCCATGCTTCTCCATGCGATAAATCAGCGTCTTCCGGCTGATATCGAGATACTTGGCCGCGTGTGTCTGGTTCCAGTTAAACTTCTCCAGCGCTTTCAGGATCAATTCTTTCTCGATCGCCTCCAGGCTGATTCCCTGGGACGGAAGCTCGATATTCAGGTTGTCGATGGATGGATGCTCGCGGCGAAGAAAAGCGGGCAGATCCGAAATTGTGATCTCGTTGCCTGGAGTCAGTACCACCAGGCGTTCAATGACATTTTCCAGTTCGCGAATGTTGCCAGGCCACCGGTAGTTACTGAAGTACGGCATCAGTGAGATCGGCAGCGTGAGACCTTCCCGGCCATGCTTCTGCTTCAGCTTTGAGAAAAAGTGCTGCACAAGTTGCGGTACGTCGTCAGCACGCTCGCGCAACGGCGGCAGTTCCAGCGGAATTACCGACAAACGGTAATACAGATCCTCGCGAAATGCGCCGTCCTCGATCATGGCTTCCAGATTGCGATGCGTTGCGGCAATGATACGCACATCCACCATACTCGCGCTCGGGGCGCCCACCTTCTCTATCTCACCCTGCTGGATCAGCCGGAGCAGCTTCACCTGAAGCTCGAGCGGCATTTCTCCGATCTCATCGAGAAACAGAGTCCCTCCATCTGCCGACTCCACTTTGCCTTTCCGGTGCGCGACGGCGCCCGTAAACGAGCCCTTCACGTGACCGAACAACTCAGATTCGAGCAAATCCTTCGGTATCGCGCCGCAGTTTATCGTGACGAACGGTTTTTCACGGCGGCGGCTGTTGAAGTGGACCGCTTTTGCCAGCAGTTCCTTGCCTGTACCGGTTTCCCCATGAATTAGCACCGTCGCATCTGTTTGTGCAGCCCGCGATGCCATGTCCAGCACGTAAAGCAGCGATTTAGATTGCCCGATGATGTTTTCAAATCCGTACTTTGCATCCAGGCTGCTTCGCAACAGGCGGTTGTCAACCAGAAGCTGCAGGTGCTCGAGCGACCGCCGCACAACTAACTCGAGTTCATCCGCATGCACGGGCTTCGTTATATAGTCATACGCGCCCGCTTTCATAGCCTCTACAGCGGTATCGATTGTGCCAAACGCAGTCAGCATGACAACCGAAATGTCCGGGTACTCCGTGCGTATTCGCTTGAGTAACTCGAGGCCTGAGATTCCGGGCATCTTTAAGTCAGTAATGACAAGATCCACGGGCGACTTTTGAAGTATGTTCAGCGCTTCCGCGCCGTCGCTGGCCGTTAGTGTTTTGAAGCCCGCTTGCTCCAACTGTACTTGCGTTACCCGCCTGAGGCTCTCATCGTCGTCCACCACGAGTATGCGGTTCGTCACGTCGCTTCTCTTTCAGTAGACAGCGGAATCTCGAGAGAGAATGTCATGCCTCGATCGGCGTTTCTCATGGCGCTCAGAACTCCGCCTTGCCGGGCAGCGATCTGGTGCGCGACTGGAAGCCCGAGCCCGGTGCCCGATTCCTTGGTAGTAAAAAATGGGTCAAAGATCTTTTCCAGATTGTCCTCGCTGATGCCGGTGCCTTGATCGCGCACCTGAATGACTGCATTGCCGTCTTGCCGGTGCGCAGACAACACAACTTCGCCCCCGTCCGGCATCGCTTGAATCGCATTGATCGTCAGGTTCAGAAGAATTTGCGTGAGCTGCTCTGAATCACATTCCAGTTCTGTCAATTCGCTCGCAATCTCTTTTCGAAAGACGATGTGATTGCGCCGGCTCGCATGCTCCGCCAGCGCCACCACGGAGTCAAGCATCTGATCAACGCGAACTTTCGCAAACTCGGGTTCGCGCGGCTTTGCAAAGTTCAGAAAGTTGGTAAGCAGCCGGTTCAAACGCCGGCACTCCTTCTGAATGATCTGCAAAAATTCGATTCTCCGCTCTTCCGATGGCGGTTCACGAAGCAGAACGGCCGCCGCTCCCTCGATGCTCGCCAGTGGATTCCTGATCTCGTGCGCCAGGCCGGCCGAGAGCTGGCCTAGAGCGTAGAGACGCTCGGCTCGCTTCATGCGCTCGAAATTGTCCTGCAGTTCCCGATATACCCGCGACAACTGTTCTGTTGTCTCTTGCAGAACCTTTTTCTGTCTCCTCTCACGATCGGCAAGCAGTCCAGCCACAATGCCCGCGAGGAAAAAGAACGTTACTTCTGCACACTGATTGATGGAGTAACTCGGATGCAGTTTCCATGTCGTCACAATCTGCGGCAAATACGCCAGGCCGGCAAGCAGAGCAGCCAGCAGACCGCCACGCCAGCCGAAGTAGAGTCCGGCATACACCACCGGTACATAAAAAAGTCTTTGGATCAGGTAATGCACCTGAACCATCGAATCCGGCGTAAAGTAATGGACCGTGCTGATCCCGAGGGTGACAGCGATTATGCCTAACGCACGTAAGAGGTCCCTGCGCGCCATTTCGTCTCTACGAACCAATTCTTTCAGACCTACGCCGCGTCTGGTCCGCCGGCCCGTGAAACAGGCTCGCCGCGATCAAGTATCTCTTCGTTGAAAACTCTTTCTGCGATTCTTCCCAAAGTCCGAAGCACCTGACGCTGAAGATCAAGAACGGGAGCTCTGATGCCGATCGGCAGATCGCTTTGTCGAACGTGTTCGAGGTTCAGCATATGGACCAGAGTCCGATTCCCGGATCCCGAAATGACCAGATGCAGAGGTATCAAAGTGCCGGAAGCACGATCAATCGCCGTCGTTTCAAGCGAGAATGCCGGATTATCAATCAGCAGAATCCGGCACGGTGCTACGTAGATCTCGAGTGCGCGTCTGACTCTGTGGGCCGTGTCGATCTCCGCCGCTATAGACAGTTGATCATCGCGTAATGCCCGGCGAATTCGCGACAACGCGGGATCAAACGGGCTCTGGATTATAAACGCGGCTGTCGAATTGGCGCGGCTTTCCATTGTTATCAGGTTTCCTTGAGGCATTGAATTAGAAAAAAAGGAACTCGGGGAGATCGGCCTCCGGAAAGCCGGCCCGAGTTCCTGGCGGGCACAGGACTGGCCCCCGCGACCAGCCTGTGCGCTTTTCAACCCCGGACAATCGTTAATTACGATTCAGAGAGACCAATTCTCTCCTGAAGCCGATCCAGCTTCTTCTGCATTCGATCGAGCTTATCCGAGGTGTCGCCGAACTCTAAAAACAGATCCGCAGATTCCTTCAATTCCGCCGATCGTTCGGCGATTGAACTCAAGTGATCCGTATACTCCGGCGCGAGGAGACGGTTGCGGTTTTCGTTCAGGTGCTGAATCGCAGCTTCCGTATGGGCTGCCAGATCCGCCGCCACCGGAACGATCTCCTCAATCGCGCGTTGTTGCCACGGCGCGACTTCGGATCGAATCGCCTGCAAGCGACCCAGCCGCTTGCCGATTTCGTTGATGTGCTCTCGCGCCAGGTTTAGCCGCTGCGCGTGGGTCTGCCAATGTAACTGGGTTTGCGACTTGTATGACTCCAGAATGCCGGTATCAATCTTCAGTTTTCCACTGAGGAATTTGATCTCCTTCAGCAAACCGTTGGCTTCCGCGCCGAAACTCCACACCCGGTATTCCGCGCTATTGACCTTGCTCGTGCTCACTTCCGGCGCAGCGGATGCGGCAGACGTGGCCACAAGAGCCAGCAACGGCAGGTAAGCGAATTTTCGAAGATGAGTTGAACGCATTGTGTCTTGCTCCTTAAGAGGTTCTGTTTCCGATATGCGTAGGGGCAATCCGCATGCCAATGCGTTCCAAGGCGCGCGATCGTTCAAATTGAACGCTTTAGCGAATTTCGCCGGGCACGGCGAGCGGCGACATTGCGGGCTCGATGCCCGAAAGACGCCATCGCTGTGCCTTTTCAGGCGGCATCCTCGCCGGCCGCTGAAATCGCGGGGCGGCCGTGTTTCTGCTTCTTCCGCTCAGAACTGCAGCCGGAGCGCCAGTTGAATAATGCGCCCCGGACTCGTGGTTGAAATCTGGCCGAAGGTCCCGCTGGTAATCGACGTATTCGGCGTCGAAAACTCGGCGTGATTCAGCACATTGAAGAAATCGGAACGAAATTCCATCTTCACTTTCTCGTTCCAAAGCGCTGTCGCTTTCGCCAGGCTCACGTCGAGGTTGATGTTATCCGGCCCGCGGAACGCGTTCCGCCCCAAAGTGCCGTACGTGTATTGTCCGGCCGGCACCGACGACGGAACCGCGACAAACGAATTCGGGTTGAAATAGAAATTGCCCGTTCTGCCGCTGCTGCCGGTTGGACCCGGCCCTGCGGTCTGCACAATCTCGGGATTGTATTCGGCCAGGTTGCCGAGATAGTTCGCCATCACCAGATTCTGGTCGCCCACTCCGGACGGCCCCGGCCTCGTTGCACTGCGGCTGAGCCGTGAAGTAATGATCAGCGGCAGACCATCCCGGTAGCTGACGATCGGCCGCAGGAACCAGCCTCTTGTCAGCCGGCCTGGAGCGCTCGAAAACGCTTTATAAAACGGCAGTTCCCAGTCGGCGCTGAAATTCAGGTAGTTCGGCAGATCATAATTCGACACCGCCTTGAACAGATCGTGCTGAAAATACGGCACCGTGCTCCAGCTCGAACGGAACCCGGATTCATTGTCGATCGACTTGCCATGCGTGTAGTTGCCGGTAAATCCTACTCTGCCCAGAAAGCCCATCTCCGTAGGCCGCCGGTTCAAACCAACAACCAGCGAGTTGTAGTACGCCTTGCCCACGTTCGCGAATGTCGGCAGATAACTAAAATCGACCGCGCCATTGATTCCAGGCTGGGCATTGAAGATTCGCACATTCGTCCCAGGCACAAACGGATTGGAATCGATCAGCCCCGTCAGGCCATGCGAGTCGCTTCCGATGTAATCGATCTCGATCACTGTCTGGTGCCCCAGATCCCGTTGCACGCTCAAGTTGTAGTCATACGCATACGGACTCTTCAGATTGGGCGAGACAAAATAAACGCCCGCTCCTCCGAACGGCAGAAACCCGGCCGCCGCGAAATTGATGTTAGGCGATGGAGGCCGAGACGGAAATGGATTCGGCCGGCCGACCGCTCCATAGGGATCTGTCAGGTTCGCAGGCGCGCTCGCGGGATTTCCCGATAACGGGCTGAAAATCACGTCCGCAGTGGAAAAAAAAGGCGCCTGTCCATTGAACTGAAAATTATCTTCGGCCTTCAAGATGTCATAGAAAATCCCGAAGCCGCCGCGAACACTCGTCTTGTTATCGCTTTTTGGATCCCAGGCGAAGCCGAATCGCGGCGCCCAGTCGTGCCGGTCTGGGAAATTGGAGCCGCGCGGCGCGCCTGGATCGCCCGGAAAAACTAATCCGACAGGCGCGTTCGGAAATCTGGTTGATTTGTCCCCGAGAATTGCAGAAAAAGTCCGCCCTTGCGTGTCGTACTTCGGCGAGTTGTATTCCCAGCGAATGCCAAGCGTCAAGGTAAGATTACGGCGCACCTTCCACTCATCTTGAAAGTAAGTCCCGAAATTGTAAGTCCGGATGTTACTCGGAGCCGCTGGGGCTTGCAATAACTCATCCGGCAAACCCATCAAAAAATCCGCGAAGTCGTTCTGTGAGTAACTCCCGCCGCCCGTTCCATAAAAGGAGAACTGGCCGTTAACATAAAAGTCAAACACCTGGTTGTCCTGATACGGCGTGTAAATAAAGCCCGTCTTGAACGTATGCGCGCCTTTGATCCAGGTAAGATTGTCGGCCCAGGTATACGTGTTATCGATCAGCGTGGACGGCCCCTGCGGGCTAAATCCGATGGTTAAGCCGCTGGCAAACGAAAGAATCGGCGGCCCGGTCGGATTATCCGGCGTAATTCCGATACCAAGTTGAGCAGGCGTGGGCAACTGCCGGGCCGGTACCGCCTGGAATGTCTCGGTCCTCTGTGCCGTAAACCGGAAGTCGTTCAGCAGGTTCGCCTGAATCGTCTTCGTATAGTCCACCGAGCCGTAGTAGTTATCCGTTTTGGTCGTGTTTGGATACCCGTTCACATTCGCAGTCGCGTACGGAGTTAGTGTTGTGCGCCGGTTCGATCCCAGCGTTGCCGAAATGCGATCGGTTGCGGTAACAGCGAAGTCCAGCCTTTCTGTTAACTCGTCGCGATTATCCGTGGAATTCGCTTGCGACAAAAGCGTGCCGGTCGCTGAAGACGGAATCAGCCCCGCCTTGATATAAGCTTGAGCCGCGGGATTGATCTTACTCGGATCAATAATGCCCTGGCTCGCCAGGTTCGGATTGGGCTGAAAATAGGGATGGCTTAGCAGAAACTTGACTATTTTCGCGTCCGGTCCTGTACCGGAGGCGTTGGCATGAGAGAAGTCGCCGTTTAACTCAGCCGGCGTAAAGACCGTGACCAGCGCCGTTTGCGCAGACTGTACCTGTCGCTGGCTCTGCCAGCCAATGAAGAAAAAGAAGCGATCCTTGCCGTGAATCAGCTTAGGAATAGTGATCGGCCCGCCAATCGTCGCGCCGAACTGGTTCCGCTTGAGAACCGCTTTGGGAACGTGGTTGGCATTGTTGAAAAATGGGTTCGCGTCAAAATCGTCGTTACGAAGGTAGTCGTAAGCGCTGCCGTGATACTGGTTCGTGCCCGATTTCGTGACAATGCTGACGATGCCGCCTGCGTTGCGCCCGTACTCGGCTGAGTAGTTGCTCGTCAGAACCCTGAACTCCTCCACTGTGTCCGGATTGGGGTCAAGCACCACGCCATTGCTCAATAAGTCATTGTTGATGCCGCCATCGAGCAGATAAGTTACCGAATCCTGGCGCTCGCCCGCAATACTGAAAGTGCCCGTACCGCCGCCGGCTGTCGACGGAATTACACCGGGCGCAAGAAGCGCCAGGCCCAGCGTGTCTCTTCCATTCAGAGGAAGATCATTGATGAATGAGCTGGTCACAGCAGTTCCCAATGTCGAACTGACGGTCTCGACCCCCGTCGCCGCCGCCTGCACCTCCACAGTCTGGGTGCTCGAACCGATCTCCAGCTTGACGTCGATTCGCAGCGACTGGTTGACGTCAAGCGCCTGCGGATTCGTAATGCTCTTGCGAAATCCCGGCGCTTCCACCGTCACCGAATAGTTGCCTACCGGAAGAGCCGGCACCTGATACGAGCCGTCCGGTCCCGTCGTGGTCGGATACGTGATCTGGGTACCGGCATTTGTAACCGTAACTTTTGCGTTTGGAACAACCGCGCCAGCCGGGTCGGTCACCGTCCCCACCACCCGGCCTGTCGCCTCCTGAGCAAAACCAACGGGCGAGAATAAAGTGAGTGCACACAGCACAGCCAACAGCTTCATTTGGAACCTCCCTAGTCCCCGGATATTGGAATTACTATATACGATGCTTGGAACAGAACAACGCATGAGCCCCACCCGTACCGAAACCGACAGCATGGGCCCAATTGAAGTGGCGGCCGGCTGCTATTGGGGCGCGCAAACCCAGCGCTCGCTGCACCACTTCAACATCGGCGAAGACAAAATGCCGCCCGAGTTGATTCGCGCCTTCGGAATTCTCAAAAAAGCCGCAGCGCTGGTCAATCACGATCTGGGCAAGCTCGACGACGAAAAAACACGCCTGATTACCCAGGCAGCCGGCGAGGTCATCTCCGGAAAGCTAAACGAACATTTCCCGCTACGCATCTGGCAAACCGGCAGCGGCACGCAAACCAACATGAACGCCAACGAAGTGATTTCGAATCGCGCCATCGAACTCGCAGGCGGTCAGATGGGCAGCAAGAAGCCGGTCCATCCGAATGATCACGTCAACATGTCGCAGTCGTCCAACGACACTTTCCCGACGGCCATGCATATTGCCGCCGCCGAACGCGTGAAACACAAGCTCATCCCCGCCGTTTGCGAGCTGCGCGACGCGCTCGACGCCAAGGCTAAACAATTTGCCGGCGTCGTCAAAATCGGCCGCACTCACCTGCAGGATGCAACGCCATTAACAGTGGGGCAGGAGATCTCCGGCTGGGTGGCCCTGCTCGATCGCGATCTCAAGCGCCTGGAGCAGGCCCTCGACGGCCTTTACGACCTCGCCATCGGCGGCACGGCCGTCGGTACCGGCTTAAATGCGCCGCCCGATTTCGGCGAACGGGCCGCAGCCAAAATCAGCGAGTTGACGGGTCTGCCGTTCCGGTCCCACCCCAATAAGTTCGCTGCGCTTTCCGCGCACGACGAGCTGGTATTTGCCAGCGGAGCTTTGAAAACCCTCGCGGCGTCGCTTATGAAGATCGCCAACGATGTGCGCTGGCTCGCCTCCGGCCCCCGCTGCGGGCTGGGCGAGATGACGATTCCCGAAAATGAGCCCGGCTCCTCCATCATGCCCGGCAAGGTGAACCCTACCCAGTGCGAAGCCATGACCATGGTGGCCGTGCAGGTTATGGGAAACGACGTGGCCATCGGGCTGGCCGGGTCGCAGGGCAATTTTGAATTAAACGTCTACAAGCCGGTCATCATCCATAATTTTCTGCATTCCGTCCGCCTGCTGGCTGACACCTGCCACAGCTTTACCGAGTTCTGCGCCAAGGGGATCGAAGTGAATCGAGAAAAACTCGAGCACGACGTCCAGAACTCGCTTATGCTCGTAACCGCCCTGAGTCCAATTGTGGGGTACGATAAAGCCGCCAAAATCGCCCACACCGCCCACATCGATCATTCGACTTTACGCGAAGCTGCCCTCAAGCTGGGCTATATTTCTGCCGAAGATTTCGATAAGTGGGTCAAACCGGAAGCAATGACCCACCCCGGTTAATGCAGCTATACGAGATTTACAATCTAACTCGCGACATTCCTGTCGCTCACCGCGTACGCCTCGCCGCAACCAGCGCTGAACGGCGGCGCGGCCTCCTCGGAGTGACGAAATTAGATAAGGAAGAGGGGCTCTGGATTCGGCCCTGCGAAGCCGTCCATACCTTCGGCATGAAGATCCCCATCGATATCATTTTTCTGGATCGTGAGTACCGGGTCAGAAAAATTCAGCGGGAAGTCGGTCCCAATCGCATCGCCTTCTGTTTGCTCGCATCTTCTGTCCTCGAGCTGGCGGCTGGAAGCTCGGCCAGCGCGGGTACCGAAGTGAATGATTGGCTAGCCTTCCTCCCCGAGCCCCGCCGGGATGCATCCCTGCAATCTTGCCACGCCACATCAATCGCATAGCCGGCCAGAAGCAAGCTGAGCCCGTACAGCACGGGCTCGCTGCGGCCGATAAGTTCAGGGAGGTATGCCGGCCGCTCTGACTCTTCCATTAATCGCACTCGTGCTCGCGGCCGCAATTTATGATTTGCGCTTCCGGCGCATTCCGAACACACTCACGCTCAGCGGTGCCCTGCTCGGTGTCACTTTAAACACCGTGCTGTTCGGGCAGGAGGGATTCGCGGCCGCCTGGTTCGGCTTCTTTCTGGCTCTCGCGCTCTATATCCCGCTCTACTTACTCCGCGCCATGGGAGCGGGTGATGTGAAGCTGATGGCCGCTATCGGCTCCATCGTCGGGCCACAGAACTGGCTCGGCGTATTCCTCTGTACTGCGCTCATCGGCGCCGTCCTGGGATTCGCCGTTGCCGCCAATAAAGGCCGCCTGCATCGCACCTTATTGAATGTCGCCGTACTCGCGGGCGAACTCATTCATTTGCGCCGCCCGGCGGACCAGTACGGGGATCTGGACGTTCGCAACAGCCGTTCCATGCGAATGCCTCACGGCTTGGCTATCGCCGCCGGGTCGCTCGCTTTTCTCGCCCTCAAGCCCTTTGTACATTAGTCCCCGCCCGAGAACAGTTCTAGCCCGCCGCAGCATAACGACATTAATGAAACACGGGGGCTGGCCGATTAGATAGCGTAGGCAGTCCTGACAGTCCCGGGAATAATATGCAGACCGCGCTCGTTCAGCCTTGGCAAGCAACCGGCTCCGCGGAAACGGAGCGCTGGTACGTGCGCCTTCTGCCTTCACTCACCGATTTCGCATTTATTCTGCCGCTTTTCCTGCTCTTCGGCATGATGACGGGCGCCACCCGGTTGCTCTCCGATGGCGATACCGGCTGGCATATCCGCACCGGAGATTGGATTCTGGCGCACCGCCAGATCCCAACTACCGATCTGTTTTCCTTCACCATGCCTGGGCAGCCTTGGTTCGCCTGGGAGTGGGGCTGGGATCTCCTCTTTGCGGCGATTCATCGCACGGCGGGGCTCGCAGGCGTAGTCTTTCTCAATGTCGTTTTGCTGTCGCTCACGGCCGCGCTCGTCTTCCGGCTCATCCGCCGTTACACAGATAACGACGTTCTATCGTTCGCCTTCATGATGCTCGCCATGTGCGGCTCCATCGTTCACTGGCTGGCGCGCCCGCACCTCATCTCCTGGGTTTTCGTACTGGTGTTTGCGCATATCATCCTCTCTGCCGAGCGCGGAGACAGAAAGCCACTCTTCTATGCGCCGGTGTTAATGGTCCTCTGGACGAACCTGCACGGCGGGTTTTTCACTGGCATTTTGCTTCTGGTTACCTACGCCATCGGTGAAGCGATCCGCACTGCGCTCTCGGTAACCAAGTTCGAACTCGTAGCCTGGCGCAGCTCTTTTGAATATCTGGCGTGCGCGCTCGCCTGCTCGGCAGCCACGCTGATTAATCCCTACGGCTGGCATCTGCACCAGCACGTCATCAGCTATCTGCGCGATTCGACGCTTCTAGACAATATCTCGGAATTTCAGAGCATCAGCTTTCACAATTCTGGCTCGGTGTTCTTTGAATGTATGTTGTTCGCCGGCCTCGCCGCCGCGTTTTGGTGTTTTGCACGCGGCCGCGCCGGGCTCGGCCTAACGGTGTTGTTGTGGGCGCATGCGGCGCTGTTCTCAGGCCGCAATATTCCGGTTTTCATGCTGCTCTCGGCGCCGGCCGCTGCCCTGATGACGCAAGCTCTGCTGGGGCGGCTTGGCTCGACGCCGCTGTTTTCAAAAATTTCGGCCGCCGCCGGCGAGATCGTGAGCGAACTCAAGCCGCTCGAGCGCGCCAATCGTGCTTATCTGCTCTCGGCTTTGGCGCTGTTGTTTGTGGGCGGCAATCTGGCTGGCGGCCAGGGCGTGTTTCGCGCCCGCTTCAATCCCAAAGATTTTCCTGTCGAGGCTATCCCGATTATCCAAAAAGCCGGATTCGATCGTCTGTTTACCACCGATCAGTGGGCCGATTATCTCATTTACCGGAACTACCCGGCGCAAAAGACGTTCCTGGACGGCCGCAGCGATTTCTTCGGCGACAGCATGGTGAAAAAGTACCAGCACATCATGAACGCTCAATACGATTGCGAGGATTTGCTCAAAAAATTTAGCATCGATGGCGTGATGGTAAAGGCGGATACGCCGCTCGCCACAGTGCTTAAACATTCCGCGGGCTGGAAGCTGCTGTTTGACGACGGCTCAATCATCGTTTTCCAGGCGCGCGCGAGGACATTTTGACCCTGCTTCCAAAACTGATGAAAGGAGGAAACATGAACACATCGGCTTTACAAGCATTCTGGCGCGAAGAGGACGGGCAAGACCTGATCGAATATGCCTTGCTTATGGGCTTCATCGCTCTGGCTGCGGTTGCGGTTTTAGGGAGCTTGCAGACTAACATTGGCAAGCTCTGGAACAGCATCAGCGATGCTTTGAGCGACGCAGTCACCGCCGCAGGTTGAGGAGGAGACTGGCGAATTTTTAGTGGCCGCGGCGTGTTGTGCAAACATCACCGCGGCCCCCATTTTCCGGCTGTTGCATTCGCTTCTTTCTGCCCTCGCGACGGCCGTTTAGTTTCAAACCAACCAGAAAGAAAGTTTTTCGATGAATCGACGTTTGCTCGCAGTGTTTGTATTTGCGCTCGCAGTAGCGGGCTTGGCCAGCTTCGCTGTCTATCGTGTGCTGCTCACAGAGGTTAAGACGGCGCCCTCTGCCGCCGTTCCCTCGAACAAGTTGATTGTCGCCGCGCGCGATCTGCAGGTCGGAGCGCTCATTCACGATAGTGACCTGATCGATGTCAACTGGAGCGGCGCCATTCCCGAGCATGCCCTGAGAGTGCGTCAGGACGTACAAGGGCGTGGCGTGGTAGCGCCCATCTACGCCGGTGAACCGATTTTGGAAAAGCGGCTGGCGCCCAAAGGCGCAGGCGCGGGACTCGCCGCCACGATTCCGGTGGGAATGCGCGCCGTCGCACTGCGGGTGAATGAAGTCGTTGGCCTCGCCGGCTTTGTCCTGCCGGGCATGCGCGTGGATGTGCTCATCAGCGGCCAACCGCCCGCCGGCTCCGCTCAGACCGGCATGCTGTGCCGGACGGTCCTGCAGGATATTGAAGTGCTTTCGGCGGGCCAGAAGATCGAGAAAAACGTCGAAGGAAAACCGGAATCGGCGCAGGTGGTGAACCTGCTCGTCTCTCCGGATCAAGCCGAAGTTTTAAGCCTCGCGAGTGATCAGACCCGGGTGCAACTGGTGCTGCGCAACCCGCTCGACACGCAGGAAAAGCCCACCCCCGGCATTTCGCTCGCCGGTCTGTTTGGCCAATCGGTGAAAGCGCAAACCAATCCGCCTGTGTTGCCGGCCCCGGTCAGGGCCGCCGCTGCGCCTCCTAAATCGGAGCCGCTGACCATTGAGGTCTTCAACGGCAATAAGCGCAGCGAACAAAGGATCGACACTCCGGAGAAATAGTCGTGAAAGTCTCATTTGCATTCCTGATATCTTTTTTCAGCCTGTGCTACGCGGCGGATAACGTTCCGCCGGGTTCCGATCTGACGGTGCCCTTCAACAAATCCATCGTGCTCGAGCGCCCGCTGGGCGTGCGCCGCATTTCGGTCACGAACGGTGACATCGTCGAAGCGGTTGCGGTCAGCTCCAACGAAATTCTGTTGAACGGCAAGAATCCGGGCGAGACAACGCTCATTCTCTGGGACACGAAGGGAAACCGTTCCAACTTCGACGTGCACGTGCTCAACGATCCGGCGGATGTGGAGGGCGTGCGCAAGGAACTCGAGCGCGAGGTCGGCCCCGGCGTCACGCTCAGCATCGAAGGAAAAACCGTCTTCTTACGCGGCACCGTGAGCGATGCGATTGCAGCCGACCGGGCCTATAGCATCGCCTCGGCACTTGGCAAAGTCGTCAATCTCTTGCGCGTACAGGTACCGCCGAGCGCGCCGCAAATTCTGCTCAAAGTGCGCTTTGCTACCGTGAGCCGCACCGCCGCCGAGCAACTGGGAATCAATATCTTCAGCCTGAACCAGAAGGGCATTGCCAACTCGACCACCACGCAGTTCGGCCAGTATCCGAACATCTCGTATCCGAGTACGAGCATGACCTTCCAGGACCTGCTGAACATCTTTTACTTCCGCCCCGACCTCAACATCGGCGCCTTTATCCAGGCTTTGCAAGCCAAAAACATCCTGCAAATTCTGGCCGAGCCCAATCTGTTGACCGTCAGTGGCGAGCAGGCCAGCTTCTTAGCCGGCGGGGAGTTCCCGTTTCCTACGATTCAGGGCGGCGCGGCCGGAGTCGGCCAGATCACCGTTCAGTTTAAAGAGTTTGGAATCCGGCTGAACTTTATGCCAATCGTTACCCCGCGCGGCTCTATTTTGCTGAAGGTGCAGCCTGAGGTCAGCTCGCTCGATTACTCGAACGGCTTGACCGTGAATGGATTTTCCGTGCCGGGTTTGGCGACCCGGCGGGTGCAGACGCAAGTCGAACTTGAAAACGAGCAGAGCTTTGTCATCGCCGGCCTGCTGGACAAGCAGATCACAGAGCAACTCAACAAAGTCCCCGGCCTGGCGAACATTCCGGTGCTGGGCAAACTGTTCGAATCGAAATCTCTGCAAAAGAGCGACACCGAGCTGCTGGTGATCATTACGCCCGAACTGGTGCGGCCGATCGCTGCCGGCGCCTCCATCCCGTCGCTCCAGCCGCTGGTGCCCTGGGGCAAGGATATGCCGGACAAGGTGCCCCAAACGCCGGGCCCCGAGGTAACCGGACCGCCGCCCGCTATACAGAGAATCGACACACTGCCGATAGAAGTGTTGAAGAGCTCACCGGACCAGAGCGCCGGGCAGGCGCCTCAGGAGAACAAAGGCAGCGCATCGCCGCCTGCGTTGCCTCCACCGCCTCCTGCCGCCAGCGGAGCTCCGGGTACACAGCCGGGTTCCGGGACCGTGAAGCCGTGAATTAGTTGGCGCTAATGACACTTGTGAATGTGCTGGTCTACATCAAAGAGGAAGAACTCGAGCGGGACGTTTTAGGCACGCTGAAATCTCAGCGCGTGCCGGTTCTCTTTGATCAGCACAAGGGCGACTGGAACAGCCTCCTGGACCGGATCTCGAAGACCAAGCCGGCGGTGCTGCTGCTTGATCTGTCCACCGTGCCCTCGGAACTCAACATCGCCATCCGGCAACTGCGTTATCAGTCGCCCCGCCTGCGGGTAGTCGCATTGCACACGACCCCGGACCCGCAGATCATTTTGTCCGCCATGCGCGCCGGAGCCAACGAATTTCTGCACATCCCCTTAGGCGAGACGCTCGAACCCGCTTTGCAGCGCATGCTCTCCTCCGCCGATGAGGAAAGCGCTCCGCAGACGCGTGGCAAAATCATCGGATTTTTGTCCGCCAAAGGCGGCTGCGGCGCAACCACCATCGCCTGTCACATTGCTGCTGAACTGCACAATATCACCCGCAAAAACGTGCTGCTGGTGGATTTGGATCTGGCCTCCGGATTGGTTGGCTTTCTGATGAAGACGCCCAGTTCCTATTCGGTCCTGGATGCCATCAAGAACCTGTCGCGTTTGGATCAAAGCCTTTGGAAGGCGCTGATTGTCGAACGGAAGCCCGGACTGTCGGTGATTCCAGGTCCCTCCACTTATACGCGCTGGGATCATCCCGATGAGAACCGGCTTCGCCAGGTACTCCAGTTCATGCGCACACAGCATGACTGGATTGTGCTTGACTTGGGACGCAGCCTGAACTCCATTGCGACGGCTGTGCTCGACGAAATTGATCAGTTGTTCCTCGTTTCAACGCTCGAAGTCGTCTCGCTGCACGGCCTCAAATCGATTATTCACGGGCTGTTTGAGCACGGCGAAAAGCTGCAGCTTTTGTTGAACCGCACCCCCAAGATGATGGACATCAGCACGCAGGAGCTGGAAAAAATTCTCGGGCGCTCGCTGTATGCAGCTCTGCCTAACGACTATATGGGGCTTTACCAATGCTATTCGAGCGGCAATCTGCTCGAGTCCGGCTCCCGTTTAGGTCAGGATTTTGTCCAGCTTGCCTCTAAAATCGCCGGGGTTGCGCCCGTCAAGAACAAAAAGAAATTTGCGCTTTTCGGTTAGGACCTTTTCGGTTAGGAGGAGATGATGTACACTGCCGAGACATCGCGCAATGAAGCGCACAGCGAACCGCCGCGTTTGCCAGGCGCAACGCGGGACCCGTCGTCCTCGCAATATCAGGAGCTGAAATTTTCGATTCACCGCAAGCTTCTCGACCGCATTAATCTGGAAGCCGTTTATGCCATGCCTGGAGATCGCGTCCGGCAGGAGATCCGGCCTTCGGTCGCCAAGCTCGTGAGTGAGGAAAAAACTCCGCTCAGCATGGCGGAAAAAGACCGGCTCATTGAGGAGGTCCTGGATGAGGTCTTTGGCTTAGGTCCCATCGAGCCGCTGTTACGCGATCGCACGGTCTCCGACATCCTGGTCACAACGCCGCGCCTGATCTATGTGGAACGGCGCGGAAAACTCGAGCAGACCAATATTGAATTTAAAGACGATGCCCACCTGATGCGCATCATCGAGCGCGTGGTTTCGCGCGTCGGACGGCGCATCGATGAATCATCGCCCATGGTGGACGCGCGCCTGCCCGACGGATCGCGCGTGAACGCTGTTATCCCGCCTCTCGCCGTCGATGGCCCGCTGCTGTCCATTCGCCGTTTCGGCAGCGACCCGTTGCAGCCGGCCGATCTGCTGCGCAATCTGTCTCTCACCGAAGGCATGCTCGAAGTGCTGAAGGGCTGTGTCAAGGCGCGGCTGAACATCATCATCTCGGGTGGAACCGGCGCCGGTAAAACCACCTTCCTCAACATGCTCTCCGGCTTCATTCCGAGCAATGAACGGATCGTCACCATAGAAGACGCCGCCGAACTGCAGTTGCGCCAGACACACGTGGCGCGGCTCGAAACACGGCCTCCGAACGTGGAAGGCAAAGGCGCTGTGGCGCAGCGGCAATTGCTCATCAATGCGCTTCGTATGCGGCCCGACCGCATTATCGTGGGTGAGGTTCGCGGCGAAGAAGCGCTCGACATGATGCAGGCCATGAACACCGGCCACGACGGATCATTGACGACGATTCACGCCAACAGCCCGCGCGATGCCATCAGCCGCCTCGAGGTCATGATCGGAATGGCGAGCTCCAATCTGAATGTGCGCTCCATCCGGCAGCAGGTTGCTTCCGCAATCGATCTGTTTATCCAGTGCTCGCGCCTCTCGGACGGTACACGCAAAGTCACCTATATCACGGAGTGTCTGGGCATGGAGGGCGACCTGGTGACCACGCAGGATATTTTCCTGTTCGAGCGCACCGGCATGAGCGGCGATGGACGCGTTCTCGGCAGATTCCGCCCCACCGGAGTCCGCCCGAAATTCAGCGAGCGCCTGAAAGCAGCCGGCATCGAACTACCCCCGCATCTGTTCCAAAACGTGGTTGAGGTGCGCTAGCGCATGCTGGTTTGGCTCGTTGCGCTCTTTCTTGCGGTCTTTCTGACCGTTGTTTTCGTTGTCGGCCTCGGCACAACTTACTTCCGTTCCAAGCAGAAGAAGCAGATCCGCTCGATGCTGCAGAAGGCGGAAGCCACGCCCGCCGAGCAGCGCTCTGAGCTTCTCCGGCCGGCTGAAGTCGAAGACGCACTGACGAAATTCCTCAGCCGGTTCGATTTTATGGACCGGCTCCAGCTCATTCTGGAGCAGGCCGGCAATAACGGCACTCCGAGCAAGCTGATTACACTTTCTGTGGTTCTGTTTATTATCGGGTTCATCGTCGGATTCAAGCTGGCTTTCGTGAGCCAGTGGTTGTGCGCCACAGCCTTCGGGCTCGCAGCCGGCTCCATCCCGTTTTTGTCGGTACTTTGGAAGCGCAAGAAAACTTTCGATGCTTTCGAGGAGCAGTTGCCCGAGGCCCTGGACTTTCTGTCCCGGTCGATGCGCGCCGGGCATGGTTTTTCGGTGGCGCTCGAGATGCTCGCCGCCGATTCGCCCGATCCGTTGGGAGCGGCGTTTCGCCGCGTATCGAACGATATCCAGTTGGGAGCGTCTCTCGACGTGGCGCTCAAAAAAATGGTCACCCTGCTGCCGATCCTCGATGTGCGCTTTTTTGTTTCGGCCGTGCTGCTGCAACAGGAAACCGGCGGTAATCTCGGCGAGATCCTGAGCAAGCTGGCGCATATCATTCGCGAACGCTTCCGGGTCAAAGGCCAGGTCAAAGCCGCCAGCGCGCATGGCCGCATTACCGCGCTCGTTTTAACGCTCATGCCGGTCGGAGTCGCAGCGTTCATGATGATTCTGAATCCCCAGTACCTCAAAGGTATGCTGGCTAGCGATATAGGCCGTTGGATGATCTACGGCGCCGCCATTGGCCAGGTGATCGGATACTTCGTCATCCAGAAAATCGTGAATATCAAAGTCTGAGTTTCGAATGATTATCGCGATATTGCTTTTCATCTTCGTAGCGGTTCTGGTATCCGCATTCGGATATCGCTATTATGTCCGACCGTCGCGATTGCTTGACCAGCTTGCCCGAACCACCTCCGAAACGCTTCCCAAGCCGATCGAGCCGCGTGCTCCCAAGCAGGACTTCTCGCTTGCCCGGCTGCTAGAACCCATCGGCAACCTGATGCCGGTTTCGCCAGCCGATGCGTCCATTGCCAAACGGGAGCTGAGCGGCGCAGGCTTCCGCAAAGCCTCGGCCGTTCCTATTTATTACGGAATTAAAATAACGCTCGCCATTGTGCTGGTGGTTGTTGCGTTGCTGGTCCGCAACAAGCTGGACGGCGGCATGTTGCGGCTGATACTGCCGGTTGCGGCGGCAGGAGTCGGCTTCTTTGGCCCCGCCTTCGGCCTCGGATATCTGACCCGCCGCCGCCACGAGAAGATCCGCTTCTCATTGCCCGATGTTCTTGATCTGCTCGTGATCTGTACGGAAGCCGGGTGCGGGCTCGATCAGGCGATTGTGAATGTCAGCCGCGAATTACAGACTGTCCATCCTCCCATCTGCGAGGAACTGGCGCTGGTGAACATGGAGATGATGGCCGGCAAGAGCCGTGCGGAGGCCTTGCGTAATTTCGCAAAACGTACCGGCGAAGAGGAAGTAAAAAAGCTGGTCGGCATTCTGATCCAAACCGACCGGTTCGGAACCAGCGTGGCGGAGGCGCTGCGGACACAATCGGATTTCCTGCGGGTGCGCCGCCGCCAACAAGCCGAAGAACGCGCCGGCAAAGTGGGCGTAAAGCTCGTCTTCCCCATCTTCTTTTTCTGTTTGCCCTCCATGATGGTGGTCACCGCCGGCCCGGGTCTGCTGCAGGTATTTACCCAGCTCATGCCGGCAATCCGCGGCTTAGGCTAGCCCTCGGACGGCTAGGGCAGGGAATAGGGACAACTCAATTCTCTGAGCAAGCGGCTAATGTCCACCCGCATTCATGCCGATGTGATGTACAGGCAAGCGGTAGACGATTTGCTGTTCCAGGAAAGGAGTTCGCAAGGAGACGTATGAGTAACCTGTTTGTGCAAGGTGTGCTGTGGGTGGGCGCTGCCGGGATATTGCTGGTGTACTTGAAGCGCCGCCGCAACCGGAAAATGCTGCCCTAACGGGCAGCTTCCTTCCGGAACCGCGCTTAACCTCTAAATAAACATCTCTTCGTCCGACGTGGCGTGATCCACCGTCGGTCGCCCGGCCCGGCCAAGATGCGCCAGTGCCGTCCGAATTCCGGCCAGTATCCCATGCACTTCGCGAATTGGGCGCAGTACTCCCGATTGCACAGAAGATACCGTCTGTTGCACGCGCGTCATCGTGTCGTCTAACACCATCTCAGCCCGTTCCATCTGCACTTTCGCCCGCGTCGTCGCGTCCGTAAGCAGCTCGTCCACACGCCCGAGCTGCTGTTTCGTCGTCTCCAGAATGGCCGAGGTGGAAGTTCCAATCTGTTCCACATGTTTTTCGACGCGCTCCACAATGCGCCGTGTCACCCCGACGACCCCTTCCACCTGAGGGATCAGCGGCATGATCTTCTCCTGCAACCGCCGCGCCACCACCAGTAACCCTATCAGCATGCACGCCTGAATCAGCAGTGCCACCGCCGATACAATCACAAAAATCGTGAGCACTATCAGGAGCGTGTGATCGTCCATTGCTGCCTTTTATTGGATGGCTTCAGCTTTCGAGTTGCACTAAACGGGAGAACCACTGCTCGAAGTCCCCGGCCCCGAGCTGCCCGCGCCTGATCCGGCGCTCGCGCTCCGAACGTCGCTTACCGCATCGCGGTAGGCCTGTTTGCCGGCTTCGACAGCGGCATTCAGTGTTTCTTTTTGACGCTGTACGGTAGTACGGCCTTTTTCATACAACTCGGCGGCCGACTGCTTCAGATCTTCGGTGCGCTGCCGCACATATTCGGTACTTTCCTGCGCGCGCGCCTTCAAATAGTCAGCGCCTTCACCGGCCTTGTCGGCGATCAATTGCCGGGTCTCCTCACCCGAGCGCGGCGCCCAAAGAATACCAGCCGCTACTCCTATCCCGAGGCCCAACAAGAAATATCCGAACCCGCTTCTTTCCTCCATGACGTTCTCCTTTACAAACTGTAGAGCGTGCTAAAGTGGCAAAAGTTTCAACAAGATGGCTAGCACCCGGGCAGCGAAGAAACTGGCCTCTGAAGCCCTTTGGGATTATGCCTTACGCCTGCTCGCGCGCCGGCCTTATTCAACCGCTGAACTCAGGCAAAAATTGTTACGGCGCGCCGATTCACCTGCATCCGCTACCGCAGTCATCGATAAGCTGCGCGAATATGGCTTGGCCGACGACGCCAGGTTTTCCGAGGCATTTGCCTCCGCGCGCTTGCAGAATCAAGGGTTTGGCCCAATTCGAGTCTTGCGCGATCTGCGCGTCAAACGAGTATCGCCCACAGTTGCGAAAAATGCCGTCAACAAAACCTTTTCCGGCGTCGAGGAGACGGACCTCGCCAGGCGCTATCTCGAACGCAAATATCGCGGTCACAAGCTGGCCGAACTGTTCAGTGACCAAAAGAAACTCGCGGCGGCCTACCGCCGCTTGCGAACCGCAGGATTCAGCGGAAGGACGTCCCTCGCAGTCTTACGCAGCTACTCGGCAAAAGCAGAGGAACTCGAAGATCTACCGGATGAAGACGCCGCTCAGGACTGAGGTGGTTTGTTCTCTTCTCCCGGCGTCAAAAAGTATGCATCGTCACGCTCGAAATGAAACAGCGCGGCAGTTACGTTCTGCGGGAACAGCAGCCGGTCGGTATTGTATTTCTTAATCGCCTCGTTGTAGTCCGATCGATCATTGGCGATGTTCTGTTCGGCGTCGGCAAGATCATCCTGAAGGGTCTGATTCGATGCCAGCCGGCTCAGGTGATCCTGCGGCGCAAGCAAACGGCTGAGCGCTGCGCTAAGCCGGTTATTCGCTTCCATTTCCTCGCGCTTCTCTTTGGCCGCGAGCAAGGCCGCGCGGTCTCGCTCAATTTCCTCGAGCAGCGCCTTTTCCTGCGGGCTGTATTGGTGAACCGGACGCAACAACTTCGCGGTCAGATCCGCGCGCTCTTTCATGTCTTTATCGAGCTGCACCCAGCGCGCCTCGATATCGTGCCGTTCGGTAGCGAGCTGGTTGTAATCGCGCGAAATCACGCCAGAGATCGCGGTCAGCACGATGAGCACCAGCACAAGGGCGATCAGCGCCCCCTTCATGTTTGTTTCTCCGTGATGTCACAGTATCGCATCGCCCCGTCCGGCCCGGCTAATCAGCGGCGGCGCCACTCTCGCGCCCGGCTTCGCCGCTCAAATCACCGCCTGCCATAACCGGAAGCTGATCCATTTGGCGTAGCTGCGGAAACAGCACGGACCACACAATCACAATCACCATGGTCCCGATTCCACCCAGCACCACCGCCGGAACCGTGCCGAACCACTGCGCAGTCAAACCCGATTCGAACTGCCCCACTTCATTCGAAGCGCCAATAAATACGGTATTGACTGCGCTCACCCGGCCGCGCATTTGATCGGGCGTGGAAAGCTGGATCATCGTGTGCCGGACAATGACGCTGATGGAATCCGAGGCGCCGATCAAAAACAGCATCAGCAGCGAGATCGCAAGATTCCGGGAGATCCCAAACACAACCGTAAATACACCGAAGGCAAACACGCAGGCGAGCATCACCAGGCCCGCGCGCCGCTTCAGAGGCCAATGCGCAATCACCAAACCCATCACGA
>JAJPJN010000117.1 GCA_021324185.1 Terriglobia bacterium
AGCTATCTTTCAATCTTTTTTCACGACCAGTACGGCTTGAGCAAAGTGCAGGCGGGTGATTTCACCACGCTGGTTGTGTTTTGCGGCAGTTTTCTGCGGCCGGCCGGCGGCCTGCTCGCAGATCGCATCGGCGGCCATCGCATGCTGCGCTTCTTACTGGCGGGTGCGGCGCTGCTTCTGCTTTCGGTGGGGGCGCTCCCGCCCCTAACCGTTGCGCTCACATCCCTGGCGCTTGCGATGGCGCTGCTGGGTATGGGAAATGGCGGCGTGTTCCAGTTGGTGCCGCAGCGATTTGCCGGGCGCGTTGGAATTATGACGGGAATCATCGGCGCCGCGGGTGGGCTTGGCGGATTTCTGTTGCCTGCGCTGCTCGGTTTCGTGAAACAGTCCACGGGCAGTTTCGGGATTGGCTTTGTAGTGGTGGCGTGCGCGATGTTATCGGGCGCAATCGCACTCTCGTATTTACGAGGGAGATGGGCGCGCAGTTGGACGGCGGAAGCGGCGCTGCGGGCCGGTTTGGTGCAGCGCGGAAAGGATGAGCAGGTTGGGGCTTACGCAGGTTAACGGAGGCAAGCACCAATCGCTTCGCTGATGGCTACAACTGGCCGCATCACAACAGCCACTCATTGCCCGTACTGCGCGCTGCAGTGCGGCATGAACATCGTCGTCGAGGACGAACGGATAGAGGTGGAAGCGCGGCCGTTTGGGGCACATCAGGGCGGCTTGTGTCAAAAAGGATGGACTGCAGCGGAACTGCTGCGGCATCCGGAGAGATTGACGCAGCCGTTGCTGCGCGCGCGTAAAGATGGCGGTCTGCAGCCGGTTACGTGGGAGGATGCGGTGGATTTCATCGCGTCGCGCATTCGCGAATTGCAGAGACAGTACGGACGCGATGCCATCGGCGTTTTTGGCGGTGGCGGGTTGACGAATGAAAAGGCGTATCTGCTCGGCAAGTTTGCGCGCGTTGCGCTCAAAACGTCGCAGATCGACTATAACGGGCGCTTCTGCATGTCGTCTGCTGCTGCGGCTTCGATTGCGGCATTTGGAATCGATCGCGGCTTGCCATTTCCGCTGGCGGATATTGCGCAGTCCCAATGCGTGCTGCTGGTGGGCAGCAATCTCGCCGAGACGATGCCTCCGGTGATGCAGTATTTCCAGGCACAGCGGGCAAATGGCGGGTCGCTGATCGTGGTCGATCCCAGACTGACTCCGACGGCTGCTGCTGCTACCCTCCACCTGCAGATTACGCCCGGCACGGATTCGGCGCTTGCGAACGGGCTGCTGCATATTGCCGTCCGCGAGCGGTTGATTGATGCCGTGTATATCGAGCAGCGCACGTCGCGCTTCGATGCGGTGAAGCGTGCTGTGGCGCGCTACTGGCCGGCGCGAGTGGAGCGGATCACCGGGATTCCGGAAAAGCAGTTGGAACTGGCGGCGCGGCTGCTCGGCATGTCTGCAAGCGCGATGGTGCTGACGGCGCGCGGGCCGGAGCAGCAGAGCAAAGGCGTCGAAAACGTCGCGGCATTCATCAATCTGGCGCTCGCGCTGGGGCTCTGCGGGAAGCCCTATTCCGGCCATGGGTGCTTGACGGGGCAGGGAAACGGGCAGGGTGGCCGTGAACACGGCCAGAAGGCGGATCAACTGCCCGGGTATCGCAAGATTGAAAATCCCGAGCACCGGCGCGCGATTGCGCAGATCTGGGGCATCGAGGAAAGCGAATTGCCGGGCGCGGGCAAGCCGGCCTACGAGATGCTCGATTCGATCGGTCAAGAGCGGGGCATTCGCGGGCTGCTGGTCTTCGGATCGAATCCCGTTGTGTCGGCGCCGCGCGCGGCGCACATTGAAGAACGGTTGCGGCGGCTTGATCTGCTGGTGGTTTCGGATTTCTTCTTGTCTGAGACGGCAGCGCTGGCTGATGCCGTGCTCCCGAGCACGCAGTGGGCGGAAGAAGAGGGCACGCTCACCAATCTGGAAGGCCGTGTGATTCTGCGCCGGCGCGCACTTCCGCCGGCAGCCGGGGCGCGTTCCGATCTCGAAATTCTTGCTGCGCTGGCAACCCGATTCGGCGCGAACTTTCAAAGCGATGCACGCGCTGTCTTTGCCGAGTTGCGGCGCGCTTCCTCCGGCGGCGCGGCCGATTATGCAGGTATCACATATGAGCGCATTAAGAAAGAGCAGGGCGTGTTCTGGCCGTGTCCGAGCGAAGATCATCCGGGCATGCCGCGCCTGTTCACCAATCGCTTCGCGACCGCGGATGGGCGCGCCCTTTTTCAGCCGGTCGAGTACCGGCACGCGGCGGAAGAACCGGATGCAGAATTTCCGCTGTATCTGACGACCGGCCGCCTCGCGGCGCATTATCAATCGGGTACGCAGACGCGGCGCGTGGAAAAGCTAAAGAATACGGCGCCCGAAGCATTGGTCGAGATCCACCCGGCTACGGCGCGCAGCCACGGAATCGCGGAAAACGATGAGGTGCTGCTCGAAACCCGGCGCGGCAGCGCAACGGCAAAGGCGCGGCTGACTACCTCAATCCGCATCGACACAATCTTTGTGCCGTTTCATTTTGCGGCGCGCGGGCGGGCGAATCTGCTGACGAATCCGGTTACCGATCCAGTATCGAAGATGCCCGAATTCAAAGTCTGCGCAGCGAAAATTTCCAAACAGAACCCCGGTCCTGAAAGGGCGGCCAGCTTCGGAGCTTCTGCAGCATGAAAAAGCAAAACCTGGTAGTCATTGGCAACGGCATGGCGGGCGCGCGAGCCGTGGAAGAGATTCTTGCGCGCGGCGGCGGCGAGATCTTTCAGATCAGCATGTTCGGCGATGAGCCCTACGGCAACTACAACCGTATTCTGCTTTCAAACGTGCTGAACGGCAGCCAGGAAGAGAGCGAAATTTTCCTGAATCCGCTGGACTGGTACCGCGACAACAACATCACGCTCCATGCCGGCGTGCGCGCCGAGACCATTCTGCGCAAATCGAAAGTGGTGCTGGCCGATGATGGCACGGGCGAACCGTACGACAAGCTCATCATTGCAACGGGCAGCAGCTCCTTTATTCCGCCGATTGAAGGCCTCTACGCATCGGATGGTTCGTACAAGGAGGGCCTGTTTGTGTTTCGCAGCATTGACGATTGCCGGGAGATTGCCGCGTATGCACAGGATCGCGGGCGGGCGGTGGTGATCGGCGGCGGGCTGCTCGGTCTCGAAGCGGCGCGGGGTTTGCAGAAGTTCGGGCTGGAAGTCGAGGTGGTGCAGCGTGTCGGGCACCTGATGAACCAACAGCTTGATCCACAGGCGGGGGCGATTCTTAAATCCACCATCGAAAAGATGGGCATCCGCGTTCACGTCAACGCAAATGCCACACGGGCGCTCGGGACCGAACGTGTGGAAGGCCTTGTGTTTGAAGATGGGCGCACGCTCTCCTGCGATCTGGTGGTGGTTGCCGCGGGTATCCGGCCCAATATCGAAATTGCCAAGCGGAGCGGCCTGGCAGTGGAGCGCGCCATTGTGGTCGATAACCAGTTGCGCTCAATCAGCGACCCGAATATCTATGTGGTCGGCGAATGTGCGCAGCACAGAGGCGCAGTGTACGGGCTGGTGGCGCCGCTTTGGGAGCAGGCGAGGGTGCTCGCTGATCACATAACGGGCGCGAATCCGAATGCGGCCTATCACGGCTCCAAAGTTGCAACCAAGCTGAAGGTAATGGGCGTCGAGATGGCGGCCATGGGTGTCTCGGAACCACAGGACGAGCGCGACGAGATCGTGCAGTTTACGGAGCCCAGGAAGGGGACGTACAAGAAGCTCATCATTCGTGACGGCCGGCTGATCGGTGCGATTCTGCTGGGCGATATCAGCAAGGCCGCATATCTGACGCAGGCTTTCGATCGCGAAGCGGCGTTGCCGGAAGACCGGCTCGCATTGCTCTTCGACCTCGGCACACCTTCGAAACAAGTGACCGTGGAAGAGATGCCGCCCGATATGCAGATCTGCAACTGCAACGGCGTGAGCAAGGGCGCGCTGGTTGCGTCTGTGAAAAGCGGGAAGAAGAGCCCAAGAGCGGTGATGGAGACGACGCGCGCGGGAATGGGATGCGGCTCATGCAGGAAACTGGTGACGGAAGTAGTTGAGTGGGCATGCGGCGGGCAAGTGGAAGAAGATCCTTCCATTCACTACTACGTGCCGGGTGTGCCGCTTACGAAACCGGAACTGATTAAGGCCTGCAAGGAACAAAATCTAAAATCGGTGTCGCAGGTCTTTCGGGCGCTTGCAGGCGGAAAAGAAGATCCGGCGAGCAAGCCCGGCTTAGCTTCCCTGCTGGCGACCATCTGGGCTGATGAATATCAGCCGGAATCGGATGCGCGCTTTATCAACGAACGCATTCACGCCAATATTCAAAAAGACGCGACCTTTTCGGTGGTTCCCCGGATGCCGGGCGGGGTAACAAATCCCGAGCAGTTACGGCGCATTGCCGATGTCGCCGAAAAATACAAGGTGCCGATGGTGAAGCTCACGGGCGGACAGCGGATTGACCTGCTGGGGATCAGGAAGGAAGACCTGCCGAATGTCTGGCGCGATCTCGATATGCCCTCGGGTCATGCCTATGGGAAGACGTATCGCACCTGCAAGAGCTGTGTCGGAACCGAATTCTGCCGCTTCGGGCTGGGCGACAGCACGTCGCTTGCGATTCGAATCGAAGATCTTCTGAAAGGTCTCGATTCGCCCCACAAGATGAAGATGGCGACGGCGGGATGCCCGCGCAACTGCTCGGAGGCGCTGGTGAAAGATTTTGGCGTCGTGGCCGTGGAAGGCGGCAAATGGGAGATCTACATTGGGGGCGCGGCTGGCTCGCACGTGCGAAAGGGCGATCTGCTCTGCACAGTGGCGAGCGAAAACGACGTGCTGAAGTACCTGTCGCGCTTCGTGCAGTATTACCGGGAAAACGGCAAGTATCTGGAGCGCGCGTATGGATTTGTGGAGCGCATGGGCATTGAAAAGATTCGCGCGATTGTAGTGAACGATGAAGAAGGCATCGGCGAGCGGCTCGAAAACGATCTGGCGCGTTGCTCGGCGGCGTATCGCGATCCGTGGAAGAATCTGCTGAATGCGCCGGGTCCGAATCGGTTCAACTCTCTCCTTACGGTGATTCAATGAGAGAAATAACGATTGCACCATTGAGCGCGATTCCTGCGGGCGAGGGGCGTAATTTCGAGATCGCGGGACGCAAGCTCGCGATTTTCCACACGCGCGCCGGCGCCGTGTTTGCGACCGGGGCCGAATGCCCGCACAGGAAGGGGCCGCTGGCGGACGGGCTGGTGGGCGGCTCGGTTGTGATCTGCCCCCTACACAACTGGAAGTTCGATCTCGCGAGCGGTAAGCCGCTGCTCGGCGATTGCCCGATCGAAACGTATCCGGCGCGTCTGAACGAAAAGCAGCAGATTGTGGTCTCGCTGCCGTAGGGGGCGGCCTGGAAAAGCTCTCACCGGCTGGTCATACGCTACTCATCCGTTAGTCATCGTTTACACTAGGGGTTTTGGTTCGCGGTAACGGGGCATCCTTTCGTGTGGCGTAGATTCAGGTGCGCACAACGGGCGGAGCGCCCGTTCGCGCGCTACCCTGTGCACTTCACACGCCTGCGCTGAAACCAGCACTGCGGGCGCAACGTCAGGGGTTTTGCCCGCGATTTGAAAGGATTTGCTAGGTAGATGATTCATCACAGGCTTCGCGGCCTGCGCATGCCTGCTTCGGCAGTCGTCTTCACAATCTCTTCGGTGCTCACGCTCAGCGGCGCGATGCCGCATGGGCTGGATGACCCGCTGCCGGTGCAAACGTCCCCAACGCAAACTTCTACCCAGCCGCAAACTCCCCAGCAGCAGAATCCTCCCCAGCAGCAACAGAAGCCTCCTGCGCCTCAGCAACAGCCGCCACCGGAGCAACAGCAGCAAAAGCCGCCCGCGCAGCCGCCGCAGCAGAAGCCGGCGAACCCTTTTGAAAATGTTCCGACGGCGCCCGAACAGCCGAAGCCGCAACAGCCGGCCAACGTTCAGGAGGCGCCCACGGTCGCGCCCAACATTATTGAGGCTGTCGATTTCCGCGGCCAAAGAAAGGTTCCGCAGGATACGCTGCGCGCCCTCATCTACACGAAGCCGGGCGATGTCTACGACGAAGAAGCTATTCATCGGGATTTCATGCAGCTCTGGAACTCGGGCCGCTTCGACGATATTCGCGTCACCCGCGAAAAAGGGCCCAAAGGCGGCATTATTCTCACCTTCAACGTCGTGGAGCGGCGCACCGTTCACACCATCGACTACAGCGGCAATAAATCAATCAGTAAGTCGGAGATTCTCGACCGCTTCAAGGACCGCAAAGTAAATCTCAGCCCGGAATCGCAATACGATCCCGGCAAAGTGCAGCGCGCAAAGAACGTGCTGCTCGAATACGAAGCCGAACGCGGCCATCAGTACGCGACGGTAACGCCGGTGCTGCGGCAGGTGCCGCCCGGCGGCGTCGATATCACGTTCGATATCGATGAGGGGCCGAAGGTGAAAGTGGGCCACATCATTATTGACGGCAATCACGCCCTCAGCAGCCGCGAAGTTATTCGCGCCATGAAGAACCTGAAGCCGATCGGTATCCCGCACTCGCTTCTGTTTGAAAATCTGTTCGCGCGCACCTACGACTCCACCAAACTCGACGAAGATTCCGAACGGATTCGCCAGATGTACCAATCGCGCGGATACTTTACCGCGCACGTCATCAACCATTCCGAGCACATCTACGATGTCTACGGGCACGGCATTAAAGTTCCGCTGATTAATCCAAAAAGGCCCGGCAAGCGCGTCGACATTACGATGTTCGTGCAGGAAGGCGACCAGTACTATCTGCGGAATTTCAATTTCGTGGGTATGAAATTGTTCCGCACGCCGGATCTGATTGCCCGCTCCGTCTTCAAGATGGGACCCGGCGATGTCTTCTCAACGGAAAAGCTGCAGAAGGGTCTCGAAGATCTGCGCAAACTGTACGGCAATTTCGGCTACATCGATTTCGTGCCTTCACCCGATCCGGAAGTCGTTCCCGGTAAGGACCAGATCGATCTCACCATCGATGTCGACGAAGGCCATCAGTTCTTCGTCCGCCGCATCGATTTTCAGGGCAATACGACCACGCGCGATCGCGTCATCCGGCGCGAATTGCAGGTGAACGAGGGCGATCTTTACAGCCAGCAGTTGCTGGATGCCAGCATCCTGCGCCTGAACCAGCTTGGCTATTTCGATCCGCTCAAGCCGGAGGATGCCTGGACAATTACCCGTGACACAAAGACCAACACAGTCGATCTGTTGCTCAAGCTGCACGAGCGTGGCAAGAATTCGATTCAGTTGAATGGCGGCGTATCGGGAATTTCGGGAAGCTTCATCGGCTTTTCCTACTCGACTAACAACTTTCTTGGCCTCGGGGAAACGCTCAGCCTGGGCGCGCAGATCGGGACGCTGCTCGATAACATCACTTTCGGTTTCACCGAGCCATATGTGCTCGATAAGCCGATTCAGGCCGGCTTTACGTTGTTCTACCAGCGCTACAGCTACGATCAGGGCCGCCAGGCGTCGATACTTGCAGGCCAGAATCTCCTCGGCTATTACAGCGCTTTAGGAAATTATGGCTGCCCCAGCGGGGCAACCAACTGCAATCTGCTGAATTACGTCACGAACGGCAGAGGCTTTACCACGTTCGTGAGCTATGCGCTGCATCGAAGCTTTGCGCGCGTCGGCCTTAGTTACGGTTACAGCATTCAAACCCTGAGGCCGCTCACTTTAGCGGCGACGAACTACTTCGATTATCTGGATTTTGAAGGTGTTGGCGGCCCGAACTCTCTTAGCGGCATCCGGACCAGCACGATCACGCCCACATACGCTTACAACACGGTCGATCACCCCATCATTCCGCATCGCGGCTTGCGTGTCAGCGCCACGACTTCATTCTCAGGAAGCTTTTTGGGCGGCAACGTCAATACCGTGCAGCCGGCCATTGACATAGCCTATTTCCGGCGCGGCATTTTCAGAAGTAATGTGATGGGTTTCCACTTCAACGGGCGCTTTATCGCCGGATATGGCGGTAAAGTGGCGCCGCCCTACAGCCGCTACTATATGGGCGGCGAAGATGATATCCGCGGTTTCGACATCCTGACGATTAGTCCGGTTGCTTTCATCCCCACCCAAACGTCGGTTAATTTATTGAACAACGACGGGACGCCGAAAGTGCAGCGCGTTGTCAATGGAGATGGCTCCATTACCAATTCGCCCGTGACGCAGACGATTCCGGTGTATCAGTTGATTCTGCCCGGCGGCGATACTGCAGGCGTTTTCAATTATGAGTACCGGATCCCCATCGTGGGACCGGTTACATTGGCGCCGTTCCTGGATGCCGGAGTAGATCGCCTGATGCTGCCGAACCAGTTAGGGCTGAACCCCCAGCGCGTGCAACAGTTGAACGCCGTTTTTCCCCAGGCGGACTTCAACCCGCGCGCCGTGATTGCGCCCGGTACGCAAAAGCCTCGTGTTTCCGTGGGTTTAGAGCTGCAGGTACTGATGCCTGTGGTAAATGCCCCATTCCGCCTATACTGGGCGTACAATCTAAGTTACGTGAATACGAATCTGCAGCCCCCTGTGGTGGCAGACCGTTCGTTTTTCCCGAACGATGCCACATACCGGAGTGCGCTGGCAGCATTCGGGCAGGCCATACCGTACGATGAACGCAGGTCGATTTTCCGGTTCTCCATTGGCCGGACGTTTTAAATTCTCACCCGCGGCATAGCCAAACAATTCAGTTTGTGACGATAATAGAAAATCAAAGGAAGCAAAGGAAGTAGTAGATGGTTAGAAGAAGTATCATTGCGTCCGTAGCGGCGCTGTTTTGCGTAGCCGGGGGCGCATTTGCCCAGCAGGCGCCGACCAAAATCGGCATCATCAGCATTCAGGGAGCGATCATCGGGACCAAAGACGGCCAGAAAGCCTCGCAGGAGCTCGATAGCAAGTTCGTCCCGAAAAAGAAGGAGTTCGATACCCGCCAGAGCGAGATCGCCCAGTTGCAGGACCAGTACAACAAAGGCGGCCAGTTGATGAGCGAGGATAAGCGGAATCAGCTCGCCCGCGACATCGATGAAAAGAAAAAGCGGCTGGAGCGCGATATGCAGGATGCGCAGGAAGAGCTGCAAAGTGAGCAGTCAAAAATCCTGCAGAGCCTGGGCCAGCGCATGATGGCAGTCATCGAGAAGTACGCGAAGGATAACGGCTACACGATGATTCTCGACGTCAGCAATCCGAACACGCCGGTGCTGTACGCATCGAGCGGCATCGATATCACGCAGGACATCGTTTCGCTGTATGACAAGACGACGGCGAACGGCGCCCCGGCCAAGACCCCTGCGCCCGGCACTCCGAAGACCGGCGAAACCGGCGGCACGGCGTCGACCAAGCCCCCTGTTGGCGCGCACTAACAAGCAGCCTCATTTCGCTCCTGGTCCATAATGGGACCGTGCGCAGCGGTCGAAAAGTCCCCGAGTGTGTACGCCCGCTGCACGACCCTCGTAAATTACTCAACGGGATCCCGGCATTTACTGTCCTTTACTTGGCGATCGCTGGTTTTGCAGCGGCGCAGGTTTCAGAAGCCACGGCCGGCACGGTGGTCACCAACCGGCCGCCGCTTCAGCCAAAAACGTACAACACGCTTCCGCTCGGCGCCATTGAGCCCCGGGGATGGCTGCGGCATCAATTAGAGATCCAGGCCGCGGGTCTCACCGGTCATCTGGATGAGTTCTGGAACGACGTCGGGCCGAACAGCGGTTGGCTGGGCGGCACGGGCGAATCCTGGGAGCGCGGACCTTACTATTTGGACGGCCTGCTACCGCTCGCCTATGAGTTAAACAATCCAACGCTGATTGGCAAAGCCAGGCAGTGGGTGGACTGGACACTCGATCATCAGCAGCCCGATGGCCAGATCGGGCCGCCGAAAAACGATGATTGGTGGCCTCGTATGGTGATGCTGAAAGTGCTCACGCAATACGAGGAGGTGAGTGGCGATCCGCGTGTCATCCCGGTGATGCAAAAATATTTCGCCTACGAACTTCGCGAACTCCCGCACCGGCCGCTTCGCGATTGGGGCAAATACCGCTGGCAGGATAACGCCTACTCGGTGCTTTGGCTGTATAGCCGCACCGGGGATCGGAACCTTCTCGATCTAGTGAAGCTGCTGCACGAACAAGGCTACGATTGGGAAGCGCAATTCGCCAATTTCAAATACACGTCGAAAGAGACGCGCGAGAAGCTGGGGCTGGAACCGCATCACATCCCGCTCGAGGCGGCGATGCAGACGCACGGCGTGAATAACGCGATGGCCTTAAAAGCCGCCCCGGTATGGTGGCTTGTGACGGGTGATCCCAAAGATCGCCGCGAGCTCGATCACCAGTTGGCCATGTTGGACAAATACCACGGGCTCCCGAACGGGATGTTCAGCGGTGACGAGCACTTTGCGGGTCCCGATCCGTCTCAGGGAATCGAATTGTGCGCTGTGGTTGAAACCATGTTTTCGCTCGAGCAGGCGTTTGCGATTTTAGGTGATCCGCGGCTCGCGGACCGGCTCGAAAAGGTCGCCTATAACGCGCTTCCCGGCACTCTCTCCGATGACATGTGGGCCCATCAATACGACCAACAGCCGAATCAGATTGCCTGCACGCGAGCGCAGCGGCAATGGTCTACGAATGGGCCTGATTCCAACCTGTTTGGATTGGCGCCCAATTTCGGTTGCTGCACGGCGAACCTCCATCAGGGCTGGCCGAAATTCGTTTCGAGCCTCTGGATGGCCGCTCCCGGCGGCGGCCTGGTGGCGGCTGCGTATGCGCCCAGCCGGGTACACACGAAACGCAACGGCGCCGATATCGCGGTGGACGAAGAAACCGACTATCCTTTCCGCGGCACCGCGCGCTTTACTGTTCATGTGTCACATCCCGCGGCTTTTGCGCTGATTCTGCGCGTGCCTGTTTGGGCGGAGGGCGCGAGCGTGAACTTGAACGGCCGGGCCTTCCCGGTGCCGCCATCCGGGTGCGCACTCGAATCGCCGGAGTCCGGTACCGCTACCGCCGCATGCGATTTTTCCAAAGCGTTCTATCCAATAAACCGCACCTGGAAAGAAGGCGATACGGTTGCGTTGAATTTCGCAATGCAGCCGCGGGTGACTCATTGGTACCACGATGCCGCCGCTTTTGAACGCGGGCCTCTGGTCTTCTCGCTGCCTCTGGGCGGCCAATGGTCCGAGCTGAAAAAATATGCTGAGAAATCAGCCGATTGGCAAATCACGCCATCGCGCCAGTGGAACTACGCCGTCGAAATCGGCAACTGCGCAGCGCGAGCCATTGAGCGTCCTGTAGGCGCAGTGCCGTTCAGCGCCGCGCATCCGCCCGTAGTGCTGGAAGTCAAAGGTCGCCGCGACCCCGAGTGGGCGGTCGAGGAAAATTCGGCTGGACCCGTGCCAACCAGCCCGGTGATCTCGAAAGAGCCGCTCGAAACGCTGGCGCTGGTCCCCTATGGAGCGGCCAAGCTGCGCATTACTGCATTCCCGTACCTGCGCGAAAAGTCGCAGTGTTCAGACTCTCCGGCAAAAAGCGCCCGATAGCTTGGGCAACTATCATTAAGAAGAAAAATCCTTCTATGCCTGCCAGGTGGCGCAAATACGGCAACTATGTCATTCTGGTGCCCCTCTGCGCTGCTGCACTTTTTTATCAGATCGTTGCTTCGGTTACCGGCGCTAAGGATGCGCTCTACGGAGATTCTCTGCCCGACGTTCCGTTCTCGTTGGGAACCGATGGAACGGTCGGATCCATTCAACCGGCGGCCGAAAAAGCTGGTATCCATCTGGGTGATCGCGTGCTGGCTGTCGATGGCCGCAATCTGGTGAACGAGCGGGATCTGCACGATATCATCAACCACCATCGGCCCGGTGACCGGCTGAAGATTTTTGACTTACCGCGGGGCCAGACACGCCCGAAAACCGTAACCATTGCCGTCCCTCCGGTTTCCAGTGCTCCGCGCCGCCCGGGCGCGTTGATCTTCGCATTCGGACTGATTACCGTCAAGCTTTTCTGTGTCCTGATTGGGGTTTACGTAGTCGTGCGGCGGCCTCGCGATAAGCGCGCCTGGATCGCTTTCGGCTTAATGCTTTCGCTCTCCCAGGTGATCAATTTCGAGACCGGCTTGCCGGAGTCCTTTTGGGTGTTTGCCACGGTGTGGAGGTTTGTCTGCCTGCTCAATTGGAGCTTTGTCATTGCTGCGTTTGGACTCTATTTCCCGGAGCAATTTGCCTGGGATCTCAAGCGGCCCTGGATTAAGTGGCTCTATTTGGGCCCCGTGCTTTGTGTGAACTTTCTTATTCTGCTCGCCATTGCCGGCAGCCAGTATCGTTTTGCCGCTTTCCCGGCGCTTGATCATCTCGATGAGTTTCCGCTCACCAATCCGCAGGTGCTGATCTCGATCTCGATTTCGATTTTCTTTGTCTGCATCGGCATGAAGGAGGGCACCGCGAAGAAGCCGGACGTAAAGCGCCGGCTGCGGCTGCTCGAGGCGGGCGCGGGGGTGGGCCTCGGTCCAGTGGGCCTTCTGCTGTGTTACGAGGCCGTTTTCCATGTCGATGAAGCGCACATTCCGGAAGCCTTGGTTCTCACTATCTGCGGCTTGTTCGTCGTTTTTCCGCTTACGCTCGCCTATGTTGTCCTCACCGAGCGCGCTATGGAGCTTCGCGTGGTCATCCGGCAGGGGATGCGCTATGCTCTGGCGCGCGGCGGCTTGCGGCTGATCATCTTTTGCGCCTGCGCTCTGCTGTTTTGGCGGCTTTCTCTGGCAGTCTCTCAATCGCACATGAGCAATGCCGGCAAGATTGCCATACTCATCTCCACCATTGCTTGCGTAGTGTTCGTGATCAGGCGGTTGCGCTCTCAGGTATTTGAAGCCATCGACAAAAAGTTTTTCCGCGAGCACTACGAAGCTGAGGCCGTGCTTTCCGATCTCAGCGAAAACGTCCGCACCATCATGGATGAAAAGCAGCTTTTTGAAACCGTGACCCGCTGCATCTCGGATGCACTGCACGTTGCTCATTCCTGCGTGCTGGTGAACAACGATGGGATTTTGCGGCCGGTGTTTGCGGCCGGTCTGGCCATTCCCGAGCGGGTGGAGCTTCCCGAAGATGGCAAAGCCGTCAGCATCGTGGCGCAATCCAAGGAGCCTCCGCCCGTCTACTTTGACCGCCAGGACAACTGGATTCACAGCACGCCTCACCACGAATTGCTTACGTTGAAGGCGTTGGGCGCGCAATTGCTTCTGCCGCTCAAGTCGAAAGACAGACTCCTGGGCCTGCTTTGCCTGGGGCCTAAGTTGAGCGAGGAGCCGTTTTCGAAGACAGACATCAATGTGCTGCGCTCCGTCACGCTGCAGACGGGGCTGGCGCTCGAAAACAGCCGTTTGACCGCAGCCATGGCGCTGGAGGTGGCGCAACGCGAACGCCTGAACCGTGAGATCGAAATCGCGCGCGAAGTGCAGGAGCGGCTCTTTCCCCAGAGCCTTCCCGTAATTGCCGGCATCGATTACAGCGGCGCCTGCCGCCCGGCCCTGGGAGTGGGCGGCGATTACTACGATTTCCTCAGTCTTCCCAATGGAGACCTGGGCATCGCGATCGGCGACGTTTCGGGCAAGGGCATCGCCGCCGCCCTGCTGATGGCGTCGTTGCAGGCCTCCTTACGCGGCCAGGCGCTGGCCGGCACCACCGATCTCGCGCAGCTCATGAGCAACGTCAACCGGCTCGTATTTGAAGCAACACCACCCAACCGGTACGCGACCTTTTTCTACGGCCAGTACAGCCAGCACACCCGCACCTTCCGCTACGTCAATGCCGGGCATAATCCACCATTCATTTTGCGGAAAACGAGCGGTGGCACAATTCATGTCATCCGGCTTGATGCCGGCGGGATAGTGGTCGGGCTGTTTCCGGAAACTCCCTACCAGCAGGGTTACCTGAAGCTCGAGCCGGGGGACGTTTTCGTCGGGTTCACCGACGGCATCAGCGAGGCCATGAATCGCGCCGAGGAAGAGTGGGGCGAGGAAAAACTCATCCCCGCCGCGGCTGCCCACGCCGATAAACCAGCCTGCGAGATGATTCCGAGCCTGATCGCCGATGCCGACCGGTTCGCCGATGGCGCGCCTCAACACGACGACATGACTTTGGTCGTGCTCAAGGTGCAACCGGAAACCGCTGGACTCAGGGCAGCTAGTCAAGCCCTAGCGGGCCAGAAGCCAGTAGATCTACCAGCAAACTTGCCCGTTTCCTAGCGGTCTAATGGAGGTTTTGGTACTTTTATTACCCTCGCTGCCCTTAGACTTCGGACGTTTCTGAGAAACAGCTCCTTATTCCTGTTAATCTATTCAAGTGCTGAGGTCTACATGAAACCAACTCGGAGGGGTCGCGTGAGGCCAGTCAAATTCATTTTTCCGGCACTTATTTTTATTGCGGCGAGCGTCCCGGTCTGCCAGGCAGGCACAGTGGGGATGGGCAGTTCGGGCATGTACGCCGTGCTCGGCTTAAATAACAACACCATAGTAAGTAACCAGGGCACAGTCAACGGTTCACTGGGTATCGCTGGCTACGGCCCGTCTTTTTCACCCAATATTGCGGGGTTTGGTCCGTCCGTTTCCAGCAACACCAGCACCGTTAACGGCAACGTGGTAGATGCCAATGCAGGCTGGTTCAGCAACAAAGGCAATATTTCCGGCCAGGCAATCACCAGCGCCGCTACGCTAACGCAAAACATCAGCGACGCGAACGCGATGTACAACACCGCTCTTTCGCTTTCGCCCGGCAAGGTCTACAGCAGCATCAGCGCTCCCACCACCATTACGGGCAATGATGGCCTGAACATTGTCTCCGTGGCAGGGAACATCACCAACTCGCTTACCTTGAACGGCAGCGCTAACAGCTTCTTCGTGGTGTTGGTGAACGGGAACGTTTCGTTGGGCGACAGCCAGAGTCTGGCCGTGAGCGGGGGAGTTACGGCCGACCACGTGCTATACGTGCTGAACGGCTCAAACGGCACCGTAACGACCGGCATGAACGATGTCATCAATGGAACGTTGTTGGCGCCCGGCTATAGCGCCACCTTGAATGGCACGGTCAATGGCGCAATTCTCGCCGGCGGCCAGTCCATCAACATCCAGAACGCGGTGATCAACGCCAATCCGTTTGCAGGCATACTTCCGGCTGTACCGGTGCCTGCTGAGGTTCCCGAACCTGCGGCATACTTTATCACGGGACTCGGCTTATTAGTGCTGCTAGGCTTCGCGCGGCTATTGAGGCGCGCGCGTCCGCTGCAGAGCCGCTGAGTTCTCCGCAGAGATTTTTCATCGCCGCCCAAAAGAGATCCGCCGCGGTCCACTCGTCCGCTGCGTATCCGGTCTCGCCGCTCGATCTAAAAATTGCTCTTTACACCCCAAGTCGATTGGGTTATTCTCGTTCCAATTGTCTGTAGTTCATCTCTGATTTGGGGTCAATACAATGCTCAAGCTGTTGACAGCACTGGTGCTGTGCGGGGCGGCTGCGTTTTCGCAGACAACCACCGCCAGTATTTCGGGAACCGTGACTGATCCTTCCGGCGCGGCCGTTCCGGGTGCCCAGGTTTCCGTCATCAATACGGATACCAACGAAGAGGTCCACACCGTCACGAATGATCGCGGCGAATGGACCATCCCTTCTCTGTTACCGGCCGTTTATCGAGTCCGGGTCACCAAGCAGGGCTTCAAGGCGAACGAAATCGCGGGCGTCAAGCTCGATGCCAGCATTCCTGCCACGGTGAATTCGAAGCTGGAGATCGGCCAGGCCACCGAAGTGGTGCAAGTAGATGCGGGCGCGGCCGTTGTTCAGACGGACAATGCAACCGTTGCGAGTACCGTAGAGGCGCGTCAGGTGGCGCAGTTGCCGTTTGCCACACGTAACTCAGTGGAATTGATGGTGACGCAGCCAGGCGTCCAGACTCCGACTAACCCGAGAAGCTCTTCCATTAACGGGCTACCGAAAGGCGCCATCAACGTCACCATCGACGGCATGAACACGCAGGATAATCTGCTGAAGAGCAGCGACGGTTTCTTCAGCTACATCTACACGCCGGTGGATTCAATTGAAGAAATGACGCTTGAAACGTCAGCGGCGGGCGTCGACAGCACCGGGCAGGGCGCGGCGCAGATCAAGTTCGTCACGCGCTCCGGCTCCAATCAGTTTCACGGTGGGGCCTTCTGGCAGAATCGCAACTCGTTTTTTAATGCCAACTACTACTTCAATAACGAGAATGGCCTGCCTCGAGACACCATCAACCTGAACCAGGGCGGCGCGCACTTAGGCGGCCCGATTTGGAAAAACGAGGTTTTCTTCTTCTTCAATTACGAGTTGTACCGGCTGCCCCAAACCTACGCGTTCACCCGGCAGGTGCTCACCCCCGACGCGCTGAACGGCAATTACACCTACAAAGGCACCGATGGGGTGGTGCGCACGGTCAATGTTTACCAATTGGCGGCTAATGCCGATGCAAAGGGCCTGCCGGCCGGAGTGCGCCCGTTCCCGACCACGCCGGACCCCATCATTCAAAACACTCTGAATCAGATTCAGTCGCTGGTCTCAACCGGAAATCTGAAGCCGCGCGTTGTGAGCAATGGCGACTATGATCGCCTGGATTACAACTACCAGCCACACAGCAACGATAGCCGTGACTTCTACACCGCCAGGTTCGATTACAACGTGACCTCGAAGCACGTGCTTTCGTTGATTTACTACTACAACAAATACGTCGCGATTCCCGATGGCCTGAACAGCGTCGTGCCCATTTATGCCGGGACCGGAACGGTTTTGGGCAACAGCCTCAATGCCGGCCAGCGCAGCAACCGGTTTGAGGGCACCATCTCCCTTCGCTCCTCACTCAGCGCAACAATGACTAACGAGTTCCGCGCCGGCCTGGATGGCGGGACCGTATTATTCCGCGACACGGTCAACGATGCGCTATTTGCCCCCTACCGCGGCTATAATTTCAGCTTCGCCGGTGGCTACATCGGAGGCATCAGCACAACCACTACCCCGCAGCGCCGCAACTCCCCCACAAAAGACATTGGCGAGACGTTTACCTGGCTCAGAGGCCCGCATCAGATCAGTCTCGGCGGCAATTTCGATCAAATAAATCTTTTCCAACAAACAACCGGGAGTTCCGCAAATAGCGTCATTCCGACAGCCACCTTCGGTATGGCGGCAGGTGATCCGGCCGTAACCGGTACGACCGATTTTTTTACGCCCAACATGCCGAATATTTCGAGTACGGATCGAGCGAATGCTGAAAGCCTGTACGCGATTCTCACGGGCCGGGTGCAGAGCATCACCCAAGGCAAGAGCCTGGATACAACCGGCAAAAACTACGGTAATTTTCCCGCCACGGACCGGGATCGAATTCGTGAGTACGGCTTGTTCGCACAGGATACCTGGCGCGTGCGTTCGGACCTGACTCTGCAACTTGGACTGCGCTACGAAAAGCAGCTTCCGTTTGAGAATTTGACTGATACGTACACGACCGTGGGGCTTGCGGGCTTGTACGGAATCTCGGGCGTCGGTCATCTGTTTGCTCCTGGCGTGATGACCGGCGTGGTCCCGAGCTACCAGAACGTCAGTTCCGTTTCAAACGCATACCAGATTCCGGCGATCTGGCAGCCATCGGTTGGCATTGCCTGGCAACTGCCTTCCGCGCCGGGCATACTCGGCATCTTTACCGGTCATCACGTGGGTTCCTCGGTATTGCGTGTGGGATATTCGATCGCCGACGTTCGGGAAGGCTCGAACGTGTTCACCAGCATCTGGGGCTCAAACCAGGGGCTGAACATCGACGATTCGGTCGACCCAGTGAACTACCCGCAATATTTTGGGGCTCCGGGAAGCGTTTTATTCCGCGATGCCGTTCTTCCCGCGCGTCCGTATCCGGCTACGCCGTCCTATCCGATTCCCGCTTGCTTTACGTGCAGCCTGAACGATTTTTATCCGACTCTCAAAGCCGGCTACGTGCAGAGCTGGAACATCGGTTACCAGCGCGAGCTAACCCAGAACACCGTGATCGAATTCCGCTTCACCGGCAATCACGGCGCCGACCTTTGGCGGCAATACAACCTGAACGAAGTAAACATCCTCGAAAACGGCTTCCTGTCGGAATTTAACAACGCGCTCAACAATCTGCAGATCGCACGGCAGCGTTCGGCAACTTCCAATAACTTCGGCAACCAGGGTTTTCCAGGCCAGGTAAACGTGCCCATTCTGAGCACCGCCCTGGGGACGACAAATGATGCCACCACTGCGTCCCAACTGCTGCTGGGTCAGGCAGGAAGCCTGGCGACCGCCATAGCAATCAATTCGACCCGCTTGAACAGGCTGGTTGCTGCCGGTTATCCGAGAAACTTCTTCCAGGTCAACCCGGATGCCGCGAGCGGCGGCGCTTTTCTGCTGGCGAATGACGGAGCGTCCTACTACGATGCCGGCGAAGCCGAATTGCGGCATCGTATGAGTCACGGGTTGATTTTGCAGGGAAGCTACGTCTGGTCGCACTCGATCACCGACGGAGCATCGGCGAGTTCCGTCGATTCCGCCCAGCCCACAACCCTTCGAAATCAGCGGCTGGACCGTCTGCCGTCCTCGTTCGATATCCGCCACGCCCTGAAGCTGAATGGCGTTTGGGATCTCCCGTTCGGCCCCGGCCGCGCCTATCTCAGCAGCGTGCAGAATACTTTCTTCCGAAAAGTTCTGGAAGGGTGGGCGCTGTCGGGCGTGATGCGGTTGCAATCGGGCACGCCGCTGTTTTTGAATCCCGCAGCCGGATCGACGGGATTCAGTACCTTTAATCAGTACAGCGATGGCGTCATCCTGCATAACATGACCGCCTCAGACCTGCAAAATATGGAAGGTATTTTCAAGAGCACCGGCTCAGACGGAAAAGGCATCGTCACCTATCTGCCCGCGAGCGTCATCACCAATACCGAGGCCGCGTTCAATGTAGCCGGTCTAACGCCGGCCAGCGTTGATCCGAAGTCGCAGTATATTTCGCCCGCGCCCGCAGGAACCGTCGGCTACAAGCTGTTTATTTACTTGCCCTGGCAGCGCCACTTCGATTTTGGGCTCACGAAAACGACCAAGATCACGGAGAAAGTGAACCTGCAATTTACGGCGAATGCTTTGAACGCGTTCAATATCACAAACTTCCTGCCGAATAATGGCGGGCAAGGCTCCATCGGCAGCGCCTTCGGCCAGATTACAACCGCTTACCGCGACACCTCCGGAACGGTGGACCCGGGCGGCCGGATTATTGAGTTCCGCTTCCGGTTGGAATTCTAAAGCGCGCTTCGTTTCCAATTACGCTCTTCGGCAAGGCCCAGGCGAACAGCACTCCGCCGCTGCTGGTCACGATGTATTGCCTGCCGTCGAGCTCATAGGTAATGGGCGAGCTCGCTATCTCGCCCCCTGTGCCTGCGTGCCAGAGCGTTTTGCCATTAGCGGTATCGAAGGCCATCAGATTGCCTTCGGCGTCGCCTGAAAAGGTCAGGCCTGAATCGGTGGTCAGCACGCCCGCTCCCGAGCCATGCGGGCCTAGCTCATGCGTCCAACGCAGTTTGCCCGTTTCGTAATCGATCGCTTCCAGCACGCCCTTGCCCCACACGCCATAATCGGCCCCCGCCCAGCCAAACGTGCCGTCAGCGGGCTTGGTGAAGTAAATGCCGTAGCTTGGGTGCGCATCGACGATGAACAGCCCCGTCTTCGGGTCGAAGCTGGGCGAGCGATAGTTGGTGAGGCCGCCTTCGTCCGGCGCGATCAGTCGCCCGTCGCGCGCCGGCTCTTTCTTGGGATTCGGAATCGGGCTGCCGTTCGGGTCGACTCCGAGCGACCAGTTGACAGGGCCATATGGAACTGTCAGCAGGCTTTTACCGTTCGTGCGATCCAGCACGAAGAAGTAGCCATTGCGCGAGGTTTGCATCAGCATCTTGTGCGGCGCGCCATGAAAATCGCCATCCACCAGAACAGGCGTTTCTACCGCGTCCCAATCGTGCGTGTCATGGGGCGATGCGGAAAACGCCCACACTAGCTTCCCGTTATCGGGATTGAGCGCCACAATGCTGCATGTGTACGGGTTCGGACCCGGGCGCGGGCCGCCTTGCAGAACCGGCGTCGGATTTCCCGTGCCCCAATACAGCAGGTTCAGCTCCGGGTCGTAAGTACCGGTCATCCACGTCATGCCTCCGGTGGTCATGTTGGGGGTCCCGGCGGGAGGCGTGCTGTTCCATTGCCATTGTGTTGCGCCCGTTTCCGGGTCGATCGCGCGTAAGTACCCGGTGAGATTGTCAAAATCGCCGGAGACCCCAATGATCACGTGATTGTTCACCACCAGCGGCGCCATCGTTGTCCAATAACCCTTGTTGCTATCAGCCACCACGACATTCCAGCGCGCCGCCCCATTTTTTGCATTCAGCGAAACGAGGTGCGCATCGGGAGTAAGGAAATAGAGCCAGTCCTTATACATGCCCACTCCGCGATGTCCGATGTGCAGCCCCTTGTTAGGCGGATAAGTGTAGTGCCAGATCTGATGCCCGGTACGCGCATCTACGGCCCATACGTTATCGGGAACGGTGAAATACAACACTCCGTTCACCAGCAGCGGCGAGCACTTCAGCAGCGCCGTCTGGTTTGTCTGGAAGGCCCAGGCCAGCGCCACTTGATCCACGTTCTGCGGAGTGATTTGCGTCAGGCTGCTGTGCCGGCGTCCGGAATAGTCGCCGTGATATCCGGGCCAGCTATCCGGCGGCGGATGCAGCAACATGGATGAATCGAGTCCCTGCGCCGCGGCGGCTGCACAAAACAGCACGGCGCCAAATCCTATCGCCAGAGCATTCGTTTTCGTCATACGGCGCATCACTTCAGCGTTTGCAAATAGGCCATGAGATTGTGAATATCGTCATCTGTGTATTTCCCGAGCAGTTCGGCGTGCGCCTGCACGGGATCGTCGATTTTATATTTCACCGCGCCGGCCGGCCACGAATGATACCAGCCGTTCTCATCGACCATACCGATGGCAAATTCGTCGCGGTAATTCAGAGTTCCGGTAAGCGCCTGGCCGGAAGGCAAGGTCACTGTCACTTTGGCTTTCGCGCCGCTCGGATAAAGAAGCTGCTGTTCGAGCTTAAGGCCGATATACCGCCGCGCCACTCCCGCCAAATCGCCGCTGGCCGAATGGCATGCGGCACATCCACCCGCGCCGTTGAAGTATCGCTTCCCCGCCTCAGCGTCGCCGCTCTGCAGATCGGAGACATCCACGCGCCGCCGCGCGCCCGGATGCAGCTCGCTTTGATGCTGCTGGTAATGGATGAAAGCGACCAAAGCCGCGATATCGGGATCGGAAAGATGGAAGGCCGGCATGCCCTTATCAGGCCGCCCTTGGCGGATAACCGGTCCGATCTTGTTCCCGTTCACATCGGCGGCCACCAGCGCCGACCCGGTCAGGTCGGGTCCGGTCTCGCCGCCGCCTGCATCTTTGCCGTGACAGAATGCACAATCCTGCCCAAACAGGTTGCGCCCGGCCCTTTGGAGCGCTTGCGTCTCCGACAGCGGGATGGTTGCAGGGGTTTGGGCGTGCAGTAACGCCGCACTAACCAGTAGCGCGGCCGCAGCCGTGCAAAAGCTCAAAAGTTCACCTCTCAAACTAGAGATACTATCGCCTCCCCTGAATCTTCTGTTGCGCTGGAAGTGGTTGTGAGTTACCATCAGCCTCAGGGTTAACAGCTTCGTAACAATTGTCTCGGGCGAAGTATTCCGTCTGAATAGGGGTCCTATGAAAAGGTTTATCTGCGCACTGGTATGCGCGTTTTTGATTGCTTCTGCGGGAGCTTTTGGGCAAGAGATCTACGCCACGCTGATCGGCACGGTCACCGATCCGACGGGAGCAGTTGTTCCCAATGCTACCGTAAACATCCACAATAACGAGACCAATACCGATGTCCGCGCTGTTCAAACCGACAACAGCGGCAATTTCACGGTGACGAATCTGCCGGCAGGCGTGTACACCGTGACGGTGAAGGCTCCCGGCTTTAAGACGTACACCTCCTCAAACGTCGTGCTGAACGTCGCACAGAAACGAACTCTCGACGTCAGTCTGCAGACAGGCCAGATTACAGAGACCGTCAACGTGACCGAAACCGCCGTGCCGGTGCAAACAACCAGCGCGGCACAGATGGGGACCATCAGTGGCACCCAGGTGCGCGAACTACAGTTGAACAACCGCAACTTCGAGCAGCTCGTTACGCTGCAACCAGGCGTGGTTAGCGGTTTGCCCGATGTGGTCGGGTTTGGCTTGGCGAATACGACAACTCTTTCGGTAAACGGCGCGCGTCCGAGCGCAAACAACTGGACCGTAGATGGCGCCGATGTGAACGACAGCGGATCCAACGCCACGCTATTGAATATTCCAAGCATCGACGCGATGCAGGAATTTACGTTGGGCCGTAGCACTTATGATGCCCAATACGGGCGCAGCGGCGGCGGCCAGATTCTCACTGCCACAAAGTCGGGAACCAGCCAATTCCATGGCGACGTGTACGAATTCGTTCGCAACGATAAATTCAACGCCAATTCGTTTTTCAGCAACCTGGCCGGATTGCCCAAGCCGCCTCTGCGGTACAACAATTTCGGCTTCACCATTGGCGGGCCTTTGTTTGTTCCTAAGCTGTACAAGAGGAGTGAATCGAAAACGTTCTTCTTCTGGTCAGAGGAATGGCGCAAGACGCATGTGCCCAGCACGGTGACGGCGTTGGTGCCCACGCAGGCGCAACTGGGCGGCACATTCACCGGCACGGTGGACCCCGGTTTTGCTCCGGCGAGTTGCGTGCAATATAACGCCGCCACGAACACGTCGCAGATTCTGCCTTCCTGCTTCAGCAAGCGCGCCGTGCAGTACATCAATGCCGTTTACTCGAAGTTTCCTGGCAATGCCGCAGGCGGCACGCAATTTATTAACAACCAGGTGGCCGTCCAGAACTACCGGCAGGATCTGGTTCGCCTCGATCAGAACATAACGGATAAAGTTCACCTGTTCGGGCGCTTTATGCAGGACATCGTTCCGACCACCGAGCCCGGTGGCCTCTTTGCCAGCAGCCCCTTCCCTGGCGTCTTCTCCACCGCGACCAATGCGCCCGGCAAAAACGTCGTCGCCAACATGAGCTGGGCCATCTCGCCGACCGTTGTCAACGAAGCCGCGTTCAATTACTCCTGGGGAGCCATTAATAGCAATCTGACCGGCATCAATAACAATCCGACGCTGTTTGCAGCACTCGGGCAAGGATTGCCGTTTGTCGATCCCTACGGCCGGATTCCGACCGTCAGTATTACGGGATTTAGCGGCGTCGCCTCGCCATCGGCTCCGTATTTTGAGCGCAACATCGATAAGAATGTCTACGACAATTTCTCGAAAGTTGCGGGCAATCACACCATCCGCGCAGGGATCACGGTTCAATGGATGACCAAAACCGAGAACGGGCCTGTAGGACCGGGCGGATTCTCGTTCACGAACACTTGTTTATCTCCCGTCCATGCGGGTAGTTGTACGACCGCTCCGTTTGCGAATTTCCTGCTCGGCAATGCTACCTCGTTCTCCATGGCAAACACGGATACCATTCCGCACTTAAACTACTTCAACCTGGAAGCGTACCTGCAAGACGACTGGAAAGTAACCCCGCGCCTCACCCTCAATCTGGGCGTGCGGTACAGCTTTTTCCCAACGCCATCGGATTCGAACAACACGCTGGTGAATTTTGATCCGGCATTGTTCAACCCTGCAGCCGTTCCTGTAATGAACCCCGCTGGCAGCCAGGCGCCCGGTAATTTCGTTGCCGGACAAGCGCTGACGCCGGCTAATTACGTGAATGGCCTGATTTACCCCACTGGGGCGGCGTGCTCGAATATCCAAAAAATTACTCCGAATGCAACCTGCTCGCCCTTCGGCGCACTGGTGAATCCGAATTCGAATTTGAATATCGGCCCGCGTGTTGGATTTGCCTGGGACGTCTTCGGCAACGGCAAAACGGCCCTTCGTGGTGGTTACGGCATCTATTACGACCGCACACTAAACGGAATCTGGGAGCAGAATGCGTTTAACGATCCGCCCCGTGTACAGACCGTGACCATCAACAACACCAGCTTCGACAACCCGCTGGCCGGTACTACCGCAACCAGGCTCGGGCCCACCAGCCTGACCGTCACCGGGACGCCCACATTCAAAGTTCCGTCCTATCAGGATTTCAACTTCTCATTGGAACAGCAGATCCTGCCGAATACGGTCATTCAACTCGCCTACGTGGGTACGCTTGGGCGCCACCTGCTCGGTGATGTCGATCTAAATCAGGTCTCCCTGCCGGTGCGTCAAGCCAACCCCACCGTTGCAGTAAATGCCTTGCGTCCATATCTGGGGTATCAGGCGGTCACTTCGCGCGCTCCTGTCTATTCGAGCAACTACAACTCCTTCCAGTTCTCGTTGAACCGGCGCGTTGCGAACGGATTTAACATCGGCATCGCCTATACCTGGTCCAAGAACCTGGCGAACAATCCGACCGATCGCGGCACTGCCGACACCTATAGTTACAACTACGCGTTGGATTACGGACCGCCCGGAATCAACCAGCCATACATCCTGGTTGTGAACTACGTCTACGATCTGCCGTTCTTCAAGGACCAGAAGGGCGTTATCGGACACATTCTGGGCGGTTGGGAATGGTCAGGTATCACTACGCTCGATTCCGGAGTCTCCACCTACATCCGCCAGAATTTCGATCCCTTTAACTCGCTTCACTACTCCGGGCCTGGGACGTATCCCGGCGGTATCGGCATCGATTACGACACCGCTCCGCCGCGCTCAGACGTCATCTACGGCGTGCCGCTGGCCGGCAATAACAGCCGGTTCGAGTGGTTCAACCAGGCCGCATTTACAGATGCCATCGGCCACTTTGGAAACCAGGGCCGCGGATTGCTGCTCACGCCCGGAATTGAGAATTGGGATATGGCCGCCATCCGCAACTTCAAGATTAAGGAGCACGCGAGTCTTCAAATTCGCGGCGAATTCTTCAACGCCTTTAATCACACCAACTTCACCGGGCTGGGAACCAACGTGGATACGCCGTCGACCTTTGGCAGGCTGACGGGCAGTCACAACCCGCGCCAGATCCAGCTAGGCGCTAAGTTGTATTTTTAGTATTTGAAGCAGCAGTACCGAACTCGAGGCACGCCATTCATCCTGGCGTGCCTCTTTTGTTTTTGCGCCTGCCTCAACGGCCAAACGGATGTACAAAAGCTTTTGGTCGAAGGCTCGCAAGCCCTGCAGGCCGGCAACAACGCCGCTGCCGAGAGTGCCTTCCGCCAGGCGCTTCCGCTGCAGCCCGATTCCATCGAGATCTTGAACGATCTCGCCATTGCACTCGCGCGCGAAGGCAAACAGGACGAAGCCATCAAGTACTATAAGCGGGCGCTTGAAATACGGCCAGGCGATCCTGCTACCAGCCGGAATCTTGCCATCGCCTATTTTCGTTCCCAGAGATATGCTGACGCGTGGCCGTTGCTTTCCGATCTCAGCGCTAAAACGCCCGATTTTCAGGTGCTCGATCTCGCCGGTCTGACGCTGTTTGCACTCGATCGCTATCCGGAATCGGCGCAGTATCTGGAGCGCGCCAACAAGCTGAATCCATCGGATCTGACCACGCTCGATATTCTTGGCAAAGCGTACCTGCGTGCTCACAACTACGAAGCCGTTACGAGTGTCTTTGCGCGTATCATGGCCATCGACCCGAATTCGCCCGCCGCTCACGTCATGATGGGAGCGGCTTACGATCAGATGTCGCGTGATGACGATGCAAAGGCCGAATACGGAGCGGCTCAGAAGAGCGATACGCGTTTCCCCGGCGTGCATTCAGGCTTAGGCCAGATCTACTGGAAGGAAGGCAAATTCGACGAAGCCGAAAAGGAGTTTAATACCGAGCTCGCACGCTATCCGGACGATCCGGTTTCCAACTGCCTGCTGGGCGAAATCCTCCTCAAGCAAAGTGAGCCCGCCAAAGCCATCCCGCATTTTCAAGCGGCGCTGGCCGCAAATCCCGCCTACAAAGAGGCGTTTTTTGGTTTGGGAAAAGCCGAATTAACAGCGGGTGATCCGCGAGCCGCCATTGAGCCCCTTCGCAAGGCTATTGCGCTCGATGCCGGTTACATTCAGGCGCACTACCTGCTTGGCGCCGCCTTGCGCAAAACCGGGCAGATCGCCGAAGCCAGCCGCGAACAGAAGATTGCCGAAGAGATCCAGGCGCGCCAGCGCGACGGGTACAGAAAGAAGCTGGGCTCCCCGCCGCCGGATTGAGATCGAGCTCTCAACCCCGTTGAAGGCCTGCTCCTTACTTCGCCAACTTTTCCATGATGAGCCGCAACGCCTCTTCATCCGGCGCCGTGCCGGTTCCGCATAAACTGGTGCGCGCGCGCCAGATGTCCTGCGAAAGAGATAGCGTGCTTTCCGCCATTTCATTATTGGGCTGCTTCGGAGGCGGCGTCCGGACCGCCATCTGGGCCGCCGATGCGAGCTGCGATGCCGCGTCAGTGGCAAGCTGCGGATGATTGGTGATGCACTGCTCCAAAGCGTCACTCGCCAGTTGCAGGATTTTACGGCTGCGCTGATACTTTTCCTGCGCGGAGAGCCAGCGTACCGTCGGGTCCAGGTTCATCAATTGCAGAGATAAGTCCAAACGCCCGCGCAACGCTGCATCCTTTCCGCTATGCAGCGCCGCATTCGAAAACGCCGTGTGTGCTGCGCGAAAATCGCCTAATAGTAGATCCGCCTCCCCGAGTCCGGCATAATTTCCGCCGTCTTCCGGATCGAGATTAATGAGCCGCCGGTAAATTTCGCGCGCGCGGGATGGCGATCCCGCGGCTAAGAAGAGCTGCGCCAGCTTGCTCTGCAGTTTCGTGTTGTTCCCCGCCTGCTCTTCGAGCGGGAGCAGCTCGGCAAGAACTTCGTTTTGTCGCCGATGAGCATTCAGAAAATCGATCAGTTCGAGCCGCGCCTCGATCTGGCGCTGCGCAACGTTGCCGCGCCATTCGCCGCCCCATTCTCCATAGATGGCGCGATGATAATACGAATCTGCGGCATTGATATGCCCCTGGGCGGCGGCGAGCCGCGCAGCCAGCAGATTGGCTTCTCCGTTATTCGAATCTTCATCCAGAATCTCCGTCATTAGCGGCTGGGCTTCGGCCGGCTTTCCGGCCGCCATCAATGCCCGAATGAGATCAAGCTGATATCTTTCGTTATCCCGTTCCAGATCATGAGCGTTTCGAAACGCCTCCACCGCCTCCGCGGCATGACCGCCCGCTAGAAGCTGTTGCCCGTTCCGGTCAGCTTGCGATGCCAGCGACGCCAGCTCCCTCTGTTCTGTTCTGGCTAGAAAAATGTCCAGCAGAGCCAGCGTTGCAATCACAGCGGCCACGGCCGCACTCAGCCGCACAATGGAGCCGCGGCGTCGCGCAATATTCGCGGAGATCGGATTGGCCGTACTCATTTCGCGTAGACGCCCGGAATTCCAGCCACGCCGTACCTGGCAAGGATGTCACTAAGCCGCACCACCCCGAACATCTGATGAATATTGGCGCGGCTCACCACCGGTATAGCGTCCACGCCGCTGCTGCCCATTCGTTCCAATGCGTGGCTCACCGGATGATCGGAATGAACGAACGGGTAATCCCGGTCTGTGCCGGTCAGTTCGGCTATTGTTTCCGGCAAATCGGGCGCGGCATCGATCTGGTTACTGCTGATCATTCCAACCACGTTGTCCCGCTGTCCGACCGGCCACGCATGGCAATGTTGCTCCTCAAAAAGCGCCTTCGCTGCGGCGACGCTCGCGTTTAAAGGCAAAGGATCGACGCCGGTCAGCATCACCTCGCCGGCGCGCACTCCCTCCAGCTCTTCGCGTGATTCGCCGGTAGGCAGATACACACCCTCCTGCAGCGCCAGGGCCTCGTAAATGGGCTCGCGCTGCAGTTGCTGCGAAATGAAGAAGCTGATCAGATTCGAAATCATCAGCGGAACGATGATGCTGTAATCGCGCGTCATCTCGAAGATCATGATGACCGAGGTCAGCGGTGTTCTGACAATGCCGGCAAATGCTGTCCCCATGCCCACCAGCGCGTAAGCGCCCGGGTTGGCCGTGACGTGGGGCAACAGAGTATGCGCCCCATACCCGACTGTTCCACCCACCATGGCGCCGATGAATAAGCTCGGGCCAAAAATACCGCCTGCATTCCCGGAGGAATAGCAGACCGGAGTCGCGATGATCCTCATAACCGCGAGAACCGCCGCAATTTTCCAAGGGAAATCGCCCGTCAGCATCCGATTGACGTGGTCATAGCCGACGCCCAATACCTCCGGCCGGATGAGCCCAAACAGCCCCATCAAGAGTCCGCCCACCATCGGCTGCGCCCAAACCGTCCAGGCCGGAAGCTGCCGGAACCAGACCCGCAGTCCCAGCAATAGCTTCACGAAGCAGACGGAGGCCAGCCCCCCAATGATGCCCAGAATGGCGTAAATGCCGAACTCGAGAGGATTCACCAGTTGATAAGCCGGGACGTGAAACAGCGGTTCGTCGCCCAGGATCAGGTGCAACACCATCCACGAAGTTGCCGAACTCAAAACCACCGAGCCAAGCACCGGCGCGTGCAAATTGCCCAAAATCTCTTCGAGTGAAAACAGCACGGCCGCAATCGGCGTATTGAATGCCGCCGCCAGCGCCGCCGAGCAACCCACCGGCACCAGCGCCTTAACTGTTTCCTTACGCAGACCGTAGCGGCGCGCCAGCACGGATGCAATTCCGGCGCCGATGTGTACAGACGGACCTTCGCGCCCCAACGCGATGCCGCTGGCCAGCGTAATCGAGCAGCACACAAATTTCCCGATCACCGTCTTCAGCCGGATGAATCCGTCCTGGATGAACAGCGCAAACTTCGCCTGCGGAATACCGCTGCCGCGCGCGCTCGGAAAATATTTGAACAGCAGATAGCCGCTGACCAGCGTTCCGGCGATTGGAATCAGCAGCCGCCGCCAGACAGCGCTCTCGGGTGGATACATCCGCGCTGCTAAACGGCCGGTGAGGAGAATGAAAGCAACTACGGTCAGGCCGACAATGACGCCGATGACCAGACTCAAAAGAATAGTGAGCTGATCTTCTCTGCTGCGGAAGCCCGTCCAATTCCATAACTTGCCGCGAAGGGATTCGCCCGGCATAGTTTCATCTTGGCAGGGCGCCTGATCCTACGAGGCTCTGATGCGCTGGCTCATTCGCCTACATCGTCGAACAGGATTGTGCGCAGGTTTCGCTCCGCGTACTCTTCATGAATGATCAAAGTTCGGCGTTTCTCTTTGACCTCTTCCTTTTCGATCACCCAGCGGCAGAATTCCTCGCTAATTAACTTCATGAAATGCAGTGTGACCTCTGCCGTAATCGGCTTCTTGAGCGTCACTAGCATCGCGTCCGTGTCGGCCGGAAGATGGCCGGCCCGGATCAGCATGCCCGGGCGGTCGCCTTCCAGCTTTCGAATCTCCACGGTGTAGGAACCTTCCAGGTTCTCGGTATTGAGCCGGTCTGCCAGTGCGCGCCCGAACGCGCCGACATCTCCGATTGTCTGAATCGCCACCATACGCCTGATAGATTAACCAGCCGCGTTCCAGCAATCACAAAATTTGCTGGGGCAAATCCCTGATGTCGATCAACTTCCTTCTATACTGAGGCGATGGCCACCAAAGACATCGAACGACCTCTGGGTTTCAACACCCGCTCCTTGCACGCCGGCTACGATCCCGACCCGGCGACCCACGCCAGAGCCGTTCCCATTTATCAAACTACTTCCTTCACCTTTGACGATTCCGATCACGCCGCGCGCCTCTTTGCGCTACAGGAATTCGGCAACATATACACGCGGATCATGAATCCCACCACCGCCGTTCTGGAGACGCGCGTCGCTTCGCTTGAAAATGGCGCCGCTGCCCTGGCGCTCTCGAGCGGTCAATCGGCCCAGTTCCTGGCTCTTTCCACAATTGCGGCTCCCGGCGATCAGATCGTCTCTGCCAGCACTCTCTACGGCGGCACCTTTACGCAGTTCGATGTCACCATGCGCCGGCTCGGCTACGATTTCGTCTTCGTGGAGCCGGATGATCCAGAGAATTTCCGCAAAGCCATCACGCCCAAAACGAAACTTCTTTACGGCGAGACCATCAGCAATCCGCGCAGTAATGTGCTCGACATCGAAGCAGTTGCCAAAATCGCGCACGAAAATAGCATTCCGCTCGTAATTGATAACACCTTCGCGACTCCCTACGTCACGCGTCCCATCGACTACGGAGCAGACGTTGTCGTCCATTCGCTCACCAAATTTATGGGCGGCCACGGGACCTCCATCGGGGGCATCATCGTCGATGCCGGAAAATTCCCTTGGAATAACGGCAATTTCCCTCACTTCACCAATCCGTCGCGCGCCTACCACGGTATGAACTTCTGGGAGACCTTCGGCAACATCAGCTTCATCATCAAATGCCGGGTCGAAGGCCTGCGCGATATCGGCGCATGCTTGAGCCCCTTTAACTCATTTCTCTTCTTGCAAGGCATTGAGACGTTGAGCTTGCGCATGGACCGGCATCTGCAGAACACATTGGCGGTTGCCAGGCACCTGGAGAGTCACCCGAAAGTCGAATGGGTGAAATACGCCTCGCTGCCCGCGAGCCCGTACTACTCCATGGCGCAAAAATACACGCCCAGAGGCGCCGGCGCTGTTTTTTCGTTCGGAATCAAAGGCGGCTTCGAAGCGGGCAAAGCCTTCATTAACAAGCTGAAGCTGTTTTCCCACCTGGCGAATGTTGGCGACGTGCGCAGCCTGGTGATTCATCCCGCCTCAACCACCCATCAGCAACTCGGTGCAGCCGAGCAGCAGGCAGCGGGCGTTACGCCTGAGCTGGTCCGGCTTTCCGTCGGGCTGGAGGATCTGGATGACATTCTTTGGGATCTGGATCAGGCGCTGAAGTAAAGCGCTTGCGCCATGTCAGGCCGGAACGCGGTCCCGGTGCGCTGTACTGGTACCCCGTAAGCCGTCCCTGGCACTATTTAGCCGGCGCGGCCCCTGCGATTCTATTCGTATCTGTCATTCTCAATGGGGGACACAGCGTGACGGCAAAGGTAGTTTCGAGGGCCATTCTGTTGATCGCTGTTTCGGCTGGTGCGGCTCTTTCGCAAATTGCAGCGTCGCGAGTGGCTAGCTGTGATGCCGTGAGTTTGGTTGGCACTGCCAAACCCGCCACACCCGATCTGAAGAAAACCTTTACCTATGAAACGCATGAAAACGGTGCTGTCTTCCCTGACGCGTTGTGGCGCTTCAATGAACGGTTCCTCCTGCAGGCCCCCGCAGGACCCGCGAAGGCTGTAACGCCATTCACGTATGCGCTTGGCGCCAATCGCGTGGACCAATTTCGCCTCGACATTGGCCCGCTGCGATACACGTTTTGGTCCCGCAACTCGCCGGGCCCGAGGCCTGTTGGCGGCCGCCTGCAGACTTTAATCGACGGGGTTCGGCGGCATTACACGTCGCGTCCGGTCATCGCCGTGAACAACGGATGCGTGAGAATGCTCGCTTGCAACAGCATGTACGAGCAGGCGCTGCATCACCGCTCTGCAACTCCCCTGCACTAGTTCATGCGGCGTCGCAATGCCCTGCTTGCAAATTGAAAAAATGGTGGGCGGTGACGGGATCGAACCATCGACCTCCTGCTTGTAAGGCAGGCGCTCTAACCGGCTGAGCTAACCGCCCCAATCTTCTGCGCGCTACGCCCGCGGGCTCGCTGCCCGCTGCGCTCCCTCCATCCTCTCACGCCCCCAACACTCATGCGCCGATCAATCGCGCATACAAGCTGCGCGCCACGCCCACATCCGTCGTGCCTTTAATAATCGCCCGGCCATCCGGAAAAAAGGTGAGTTGATAATCGGGCATATTCATCCGCAGCGCAAACTCGTTCACTCGCACTTCGCCAAACGGCTTCAGCCGCTTGGCCAGTTCCTGTAGATCCAATGCCCTGCCGCTCTCATGCAGTTGCACCGCATTCCGGCCGCAGAGGCTAATCGGCGCCCGCTTGCCGCCCTCGAGATAACGAAATTCGCGCCGTCCGCACACGGCGCAACTCGCATCGCGCTCTCCGGCGCGCACGCGCTGTTGGGTTCCCCACCACACGTCCAGCGTGTGCACCTGGCATTCAAAATCCGGCCAGCCGGTAATCATCCGGAGCGCCATCGCCACCTGCAAAGCGGCCACACTAGCCGTCGCGGACCCCAGTACGCCGCTCACATCGCATGTCGGTTGCATGCCCGACGGCGGCGACGGGTACATGCACGCGAAGCACGGCCCGCGCTCCGGCCACACTGGCATCACAATGCCGTAACTGCCGATCGCTGCGCCATAAATCCATCGGACGCCGTGCTTGACGCTAAGATCGTTGATTAGGTAACGAGTCTCAAAATTATCCGTCCCATCGAGTATGAGATCGCAGTCCGCCAACAACTCCTCCGCATTCGATGGGCTTAAATCGGTGACGAGCGGCTGAATTTGAACGTGCCGGTTGATCTCTTGCAAGCGTCGTGCCGCTGCCAGCGCTTTGGGCGTTTCGGCCTGCGCATCCCTCTCGTCGTACAGCCATTGCCGCTGCAGATTGCTCCACTCTACGTAATCACGGTCGATGAGCCGCAATTCGCGAACTCCCGCCCGCGCCAATCCTTCAGCCTGGAAGCTTCCTAGTGCGCCACAGCCGACAATGCACAAACGCGCGCTGCTTATCTTCTGTTGGCCGGCTTCGCCGATCGGCGCGAACAAGATCTGCCGCGAATATCGCTCCCGCTCTTCCTGCCTCGGTTCGATGGTTTCTACCTCTTATATTCATTTTCCTTGCAACATCCACCGCCGCCCAATCGCCAGCGCAACACGACCCGTCCTTCTACGAAAACGCGTTGAGCTACGAAGGCCGCGAAATCGTCGCTCCGGTTCAATTCGAACCCGCCGATCAGCCCCTTAGCCGCTCGGAACTGGCCGCTGCCGTCCCATTTGGGACCGGATCGAAATTTGACCTCGCGCAGCTAAAGCAGGCCATTCGGAACCTTTTCGCGACCGGCCGTTTTGCCGACATCGCAGTCGACGTTGCTCCTCGCGATTCCGGCATCATCGTGCGCTTCATCACCGCCCGCGCCTATTTTGTCGGCCGCGTTGTCATCCGGGGCATCAAGCCGCCGCCGAATCCCGGTGAACAAGCGAGCGCCACAAAATTGCGTCTCGGCTATCCCTTTCAGCCCGGCGATGCCCTTCAAGCCGCCGCCTCGCTGAATGCGCTTCTGCGCCGCAATGGTTTTTACAACGCCGATATCCAGCGTCAAGTCACTTACCGTCCCCAAACCGAATCCGCCGGCGTTGAATTCGATGTAGACAGCGGCCGCCGCGCAAAATTTGCTCCGCCAGTTATTACGGGTACGCCCGAACGGCCGGACCGTGAGATCGTTCGCGCCACCCACTGGATGCGTGTCTACGGCCTTCTCGGCTGGCACGAGTTAACCGAAGCGCGCCTGCGTCAAGGCCTCGAAAATATACGCCGCTACTACGACGATCGCAATCTGCTGAATACCAGCGTGACGTTGGCTCGCCTCGACTATCACACACGTACGAACACCGTCACGCCAACATTGAATATCCGAAGTGGCACTCCCGTTAGTATCCGGGCCACCGGCGCGCGCATCAGCCAAGGCCGCCTGAAGCAGTTCATCCCGATCTTTCAGGAGCATTCAATTGACAATGATCTGCTTCTGGAGGGCCAGCGTAACCTCCAGCAATATTTAGTAAGTGAAGGTTATTTCGGCGCTCGCGTGACTTACTCTGTAGAACACAGAAGCGCCGGAGGCGAGGCGGTTGTCTATCACGTAGATCGCGGTCCACGGCACAGATTCGTCCACCTGGAAATATCCGGAAATCACTACTTCACCACAAACACAATTCGCGAGCGCCTTTATATTCAACCGGCCGAATTTCCCAGATTTCCTTATGGACGCTTTAGCCAGGTCTATCTTGACCAGGATGTGCAATCTATCCAAAATCTGTACACGTCGAACGGCTTCCATGACGCCAAAATCACCCCGCGAACGGTAGACGATTACCGCGGCGCCAAAGACCGTCTGGCGGTCTTCATTCAGATCCACGAAGGGCGGCAGTGGCTTGTCTCTTCGCTTCACATCCAGGGTGTCACGCCGGAGCAAATCGCTAAGCTGAATCCGCTGCTCACGTCCTCGGCCGGCCAGCCCTATAGTGAAGCCAATATTTCGGATGATCGCGCCAATCTGCTCGACTACTACTACAACGACGGTTATCTCAATGCCACCTTCGACTACTCGATTAAACCCGCCGCCGCTCCCGACCAAGTCGACGTCACTTACACCATCCATCCCGGCCAGCAGATATTTGTAAGAAACGTGCTGATTACAGGCCGTGAGACCACACGCCCGACCGTAGTCGATAGCCGTGTCGAGTTGAAGCCGGAGGAACCGCTCTCGCTCGCTGCCGAAACCGATACCCAGCGCCGCCTGTATGAGCTCGGCATTTTCGCTCGCGTCAATACTGCTATTCAAAATCCCGACGGCGACGAGATATCAAAGACCGTTCTATATGATCTCGACGAGGCGCGCCATTACTCGCTGAATGTGGGAGTCGGCGCCCAGATCGCGCGCATTGGCGGCGGCGTACCCAGCCTGGATAATCCGGCCGGAACAACCGGATTTGCTCCGCGGGTGGCCTTCGGAATTAGCAGGATTAACTTCTTGGGGCTCGGTCAGACGATTGGATTGCAAACCGCTTTATCCACCATTGAACAGCGCGCTGCAGTAAGCTACTTCATCCCGCAGTTCATTTCGAACGAGAACCTTAACCTGACCGTGACGACTCTGCTTGAAAACTCGAGCGATATCCGCACGTTCACGGCCCACCGGAGGGAAGCGGCCATTCAGTTAGGCGAGCGTATTTCGCGTGCCTACACGCTTCAATACCGGCTGGTGTTCCGCAATGTCACGCTGTCGAATCTAAAAATCGACTACTTACTCGTGCCGTTGTTATCACAGCCGGAAACGGTCGGCCTTGGCGAGGTGTCGCTCATTCAGGATAAGCGCGACGATCCGGCCGACGCGCATCGCGGCATCTACACCACGGTCGATCTTAGCTATGCGCCTTCCAAGCTGGGCTCGCAAACGCAGTTCGCGCGTGGGCTGTTTCGCAATTCGACTTACTATCCTGTGCACCGCGATTGGGTCTTCGCGCGCAGCACCCAGTTCGGAGTAATCAGCCGGACCGGTGGCCGCCCCGGCATTCCGCTGGCAGAACGCCTCTACTCCGGCGGCTCCACGTCTATCCGTGCCTTCCCCGATTTTCAAGCCGGTCCGCGGGATCTCGCCACCGGCTTCCCGCTCGGCGGCAATGCGCTGTTCATAAACAATCTCGAGCTGCGCTTCCCGCTCTATGGAGACAATCTCGCCGCGGTTCTGTTTCACGATGCAGGAAACGTCTATGACACACTCAGCGATTTCAGTCTTCGCTTCCGGCAACGCAATCTGCGGGATTTCGACTACATGGTTCAGGATGTGGGCATCGGCTTCCGCTATCGCACGCCGATCGGTCCCATCCGCCTGGATCTCTCTTTTAGCCCCAACGCTCCTCGCTTTTTCGGCCTGAAAGGTACCGAGCAGGATTATTTAAACGGAACTGCGATTTCAACCGTCCAAAAAATTAATGCCTTCCAATTTCATTTCTCGTTAGGCCAGGCATTTTGATGTACCGGACGCTCTTCTTATTGCTGCTGCTGTGGCCGCTACGCGGCGAAATTGTCGATCGCATCGCGATTGCCGTCGGGCATCAGGTAATCACAGAGGTTCAAGTCGACGAAGAGGTGCGCGTTACCGCATTCCAAAATCACGCGCCCGTCTCGATGACTGCCGCTGCCCGCCGCGATGCCGCCAATCGGCTCATCGCGCAGCTCCTCGTGGAACGCGAGATGCAACTCAGTCACTATCCGGCTCCTGAACCGTCCGATGTCGATCGCTACCTCCAACAGATTCGCAGCACGTTCAGCAGCGATGCTGCCTATCAACAAGCCCTGCGCGATTACCAGATCAGCGAGCCAATTCTAAAGCAGCATCTGTCCACGCAACTCGCGACGCTCAGCTTTATCGAACTGCGCTTTCGGCCGGACCTGGATGTTCCGAAGTCTGAGCTCGATGCCCACATCGATCAGATACTCGATGCCTGGCTCGCAGAGGCGCGCAAGCAAGTAAGTATCATCTATCTGGATAAGGCGCTTCAATAATGTTCCGCAAAATAGTTAAGCTCTTTGCCTATTGTTGCGCTGCGATCCTTATCCTTGCTCTTGCCGCTGCTTTGCTCTCTGATACCGCCTGGTTCAAAGAAAAAGTCCGGCAGCGTATCGTCGCAGCCGTCGAGGAAGCGAGTGGTGGCCACGTCGAACTGGGCGGCTTTGCCTACAACTGGCACACCCTGACTGCCACTTTCCAGAATTTTGTCGTCCATGGGACGGAGCCCGTCACCGCCCCGCCCCTGTTTCGCGCCGCATCCATAAAGGTGCAGCTTCGCGTGCTCTCCGTCTTACAGCGTAAGGTTGCCGTTTCTTCTATCCTGATCGATAAGCCCAATATTTATGTTCTGGTGCGCAGCGATGGCTCAACGAACATTCCCACCCCGGATTTGCGGCAGAAAACGCCGGATATCACTGTCCAGGACCTTCTTAACCTGAAACTGCGTCACTTCGAACTGAGTAATGGCAGCTTTCGCACAGACCTTCAAGACATTCCATTGAACGCTCGCGGCGATGATACAGCCGTCAGCGTGAGTTATAACCGAATTCACCCGTCTTACTCAGCCAAAGTAATTTGCAAGCAGTTTTATCTCAATTCCAATTCCTTCCAGCCGGTTGCGATGGCTGTCTCGGCCCAAACGAGATTAGAGAAAGACCGCTTGACGCTCGAAAGCGGCACCTTTATCTCAGGAAGCTCAATCATTCGCGCGGCAGGCTCCTTGCGGAGCTTCAGCCAACCCGTAGTCGACATGCAACTGAACGCGGATCTCACCGGCTCAGACGTTGCCCGCATCGCCGGCATTCCGCAGTTGCAGGGCGGCCGCGTCCAGTTTACCGGCGCCCTCCACCGCGATTCCGGAAATGCATTCGAACTTTCCGGAAATCTCAAGGGGCGGAATCTCGCTGTCCAGGCAAACGGGTATGCGCTCAAAGATTGCGAACTTACTTCCGATTTGTCTGCCTCAGCGGGCCGTATCAGCCTGTCGAACGTGAAGCTGTCACTCGCTTGGGCGCGGTTCACCGGCGCCTTTGCTCTGCTGCACAATCGCAATTTCTCGCTGGAAGGACATATCGCCGGCCTGAACATTCCGGAAGCCGGGCGGTTCTTTCTTAAAAAGCAACCCGCGCTGCCTGTGCTTGGCTCGGGCGCCATTCGCATAAGCGGCCTGCTCGACCGGTCACCGCGTAATGTCGTAATCGAAACCCGGCTGGATCTAACTCCGGCGGTGGCCGCTGTCCCCATCTCGGGCCACATCGAAGCGATTTACCATCAGGCCGGTAACACGATCGATCTTGCTAACTCAGAATTAACTCTGCCTCATACGCTCCTTAGCGTATCCGGCCGTGTAAATCAGAATCTTAGAGCGATAGTAGACAGTACTAATTTGAGTGACTTATCTGCATGGCTGCCTTCCGTGCAGTTGCCCAAACTGGCCTCCAACGGCAGCGCGCATTTCGACGGATCCGTCACCGGTACGCTGGATCAACCACACATAACCGGTGCCATTTTGCTGAACCATTTCGCGGCATTGGGTGACACCTGGGATCGCCTCCAAACGCAAGCCGATATTTCATTCGGCTCTGCCGCACTTACCGGGTTGTCTATCGACCGCTCCGCAATGCACCTGTCGGGATCTGCGCGCGTTCCGCTTGTTAATTGGCGCCTGGACGCTAATGCGCCTGCATCCCTACAACTGCAATTTCGCAATGTTGCGGTACCTCGCGTTTTCGAACTGGCTCATCTGGAGACATCCCACGTTTCGGGCGGCTCGGCATCCGGTTCCGCCAACCTGCACGGCCCGTTGAACGATCCGCAAGGTTCGATACAACTTCGGGCGGCGGATCTGCTCGCCTTCGATCAGCAAATCGACCGTGCCGCTGCCGACCTGGAACTCCGGCGCGGCGAGCTTCGCGTTCTAAAAGGTCGGTTTGATACCGGCCCCGCCTCACTGACCTTTTCAGGAACTTATACGCACCAACCAGGTTCATGGAGTACCGGCCAGCTTCAGATCAACGCGGACAGCAACGCCTTTCCACTCACCGCAATCAACTTGGCCCGGCGCTACGAGCCATCCTGGAATGCGGAGGTCGAACTGCACGCCGGCGCCGGTCTGCGAGTTACAGCAGGTCGGTTGGAACCTGCACTGGCCAACGGCACATTGGTTCTACGCCGGATCAAAGAAGGAAACGAGCCCGTTGGAGATGCCACCTTCGACGCTTCGACCAAGGGCGATTACCTTTATGCCGGATTTTCCGGACGTTTGCGGGATAGCAACGTAAAAGGCTACGCAGAGATTCACCTCATTCCCGGCAGTCCCGCAAAAGGCGAAGTGCAAGTGCAGCGCATCGGGTTGCGCACCCTATATGATCTCCTGAACCCCGGTGTGCGCCAGCCTTTGCCCTTCGACGGATCGCTGCGCGGCGCCGCCACATTTAGCGGCCCGCTCCTGCAGCCCGAAAAAATGCATGCGGCCATTCGCATCGACAATTTACAAGCCTCGGCGCCCGCGCTCCTGCATGAGATTGCAACCTCCGCCACGCCCGGCCTCATCTTCCGCAATGCGAGACCCATCGTGTTGGATGCGTCCGCGGGTAAACTCTCCATCCGCAGTTTTGAACTGAGTGGCCCGGATACCAATCTCGCTGTCACAGGTTCAATCGCCTACCCGCACCAGATCTCTTTGGATATTGATTCCGAAGGCCGCGTTGATCTCAGGCTGCTTCAGCTATTTCATCCCGGCCTCCAAAGCTCGGGTAGCGCGCTGATCTCAGCCGTCATAAAAGGCACGCGGGCATCACCGGCCATCACCGGTACGCTGCAAATTGAAAACGGAAACATCATCGCAGCCGGTTTTCCCAACGGCCTCACCGCGCTGAACGGCACGGTGCGCTTCGATCGCGGCCGCGCCACCATTCAAACACTCACCGGCCAGACCGGCGGCGGCACGCTCTCCGTTGCAGGCTTCGTAGATTTCAGCAACAGCGGCCCGCCGGTCTATCGATTAGATGCAATCGCGAAAGATGTGCGCGTTCGATACGTCAATAGCCTCAGTGTCACCGGCAACGCGCAACTCCGGCTCACCGGTACCAGCAAGAGCAGCGTCCTTTCAGGCACCGCCACCGTTTCGCGCGTTGTGTTCACTCCGAATGCAGATCTGGCCACGCTGCTCGCGGTAGCTGCCGCGCCGCCCGCCAATTCCACCAGACAGAACGGCTTTGTTTCCGGTCTGCAATTCGATCTTCACATCGAAAGTTCTCCCGATCTCCAGGTCACCACCGAGCTCAGCCGCGATGTACAAGCGGAAATTGATCTACGCTTGCGCGGCAGCCCGGACCACCCGGTGCTGCTGGGTAACATCACCGCCAATCAAGGCGATGTCAAAATTTTCGGCGGCAAGTACAGCATCAATCGCGGCGAAATTCGCTTTGTAAACGCGGCTCGCATTGACCCGGTGCTCGATTTGGACCTGCAAACGCAGGTGCACGGTATCAGCGTAGACATCACCGTCGCCGGAACGGTCGGGAAGTTGAACGTCAACTACCGCTCAGATCCGCCTTTACAGCCGCGCGACATCATTGCATTACTCGCGGTGGGGCGCGCGCCCGAAACCGCCATCAATCCCAACGTGCAAACCACCAACGATACCAGCGCTATGCAGTACGGCGCCAACACCGTTCTGGGCCAGGCCATATCCCCGGCCTCGAACCGGCTCTCGAAACTCTTCGGCATCACAAATATCAAGATTGATCCGCTGGTGCAAAGCACCACCTTCGCCCCGCAGGCCCGCCTCACGCTCGAACAACAGATCTCGCGTGAAATCACCATCACGTACGTCACCAACCTGTCGCAAACTTCCGAGCAGATCTTCCGGCTTGAATGGGCCTTCAGCCCGCAGTACTCGCTTGTCGCGCTTAGGGATGACAATGGTGAGTTTGGGATCGATATTCAATATCGGAAGCGCTTCAAGTAGCCTCGCCTGCCTGCTGGTCCTTTCGGCGGGAACTGTCAGTGCTGCCACGCCTCCCACGTTTAGCCGCGACATTGCGCCGCTGGTCTATGAACACTGCGCGCCGTGTCACCACGAAGGCGGCATCGGCCCGTTTCCGCTCATCTCCTATTCCGATGTGCATAAACACGCGAACCAGATCGTGGCTGTTACGTCGCGCCGCTACATGCCGCCGTGGCCTCCGGAGCCCGGCTATGGAGATTTCGCCGGCTCCCGGCGTCTGAGCGATTCCCAGATCCGGCTTATAGCCGATTGGGTCAAGGCCGGGCAGCCGGAAGGCAATTCGCGCGAGATCCCACCGGCGCCGCGCTTCACCAGCGAATGGCAACTCGGGCCGCCTGACCTCGTCCTCCGCATGCCCCAACCATTCGTCATGCTTGCCGCCGGCAAAGACGTTTTTCGCAACTTTATCGTCCCTACCGGCCTTCACGAAACCAAATACATCAGTGCGCTCGAGCTCCGCCTGAGCAATCCGCGTGTTGTGCATCACGCCAACGTCGTGCTCGATCGCACCCGGTCCCTCCGCCGCCGCGATGGCGAAGATGGCCACCCGGGGTTCCCCGGCATGGACGTGATTACCGAGGCTGCTCCGAACGACTTCGATCCCGATTCGCATTTCCTGTTTTGGAAGCCCGGCACAGTGCTTCGCCGCGAACCCGCCGATATGAGCTGGCGCCTCGATCCCGAGACCGATCTCGTGCTCAACCTGCACCTGCAATCCACCGGCAAGACCGAATCCGTACAAGCCGAGATCGGCCTCTACTTCAGCCCGCATCCGCCCACCCGTTTTCCCATGCTGATCCAGCTTGAACATGACGGCGCCATCGACATACCGCCCGGTGCTCGCGGGTTTTCAGTTACCGATGCGCTGCGCTTGCCCGTCGATGTCAACGTCTTAGCCATTTACCCGCACGCGCACTACCTGGGCAAATTGGTGGAGGCATGGGCAACCTTGCCGGACGGCAGCCGCAAATGGCTGATCCGCATTCCCGATTGGGACATCAACTGGCAAGCGGTTTACGACTATCGGAAACCTGTGTTCCTCCCCAAAGGCACAAACGTTGAGATGCGGATTACCTATGACAATTCCAGCCTCAATCCGCGCAACCCGTCCAATCCGCCCAAGCGCGTCAAAGCCGGCAATCTCAGCACGGACGAAATGGGCCATGTCTGGCTTCAGTTATTGCCTGTACCAGATGCCTCTGATGAAGATCCGCGTCTTGATCTTCAGGAAGCCGTCATGCGCCGCCGTCTCGAAAAATACCCGGGCGATTTTCTCGCTTTCTACAATCTCGCGGCGCTGCTCCAGCTCCGCGGCAAAATCGATCAGGCCATTGCGCTTTATCAGGACGCTTTGCGCATTGAGCCGCGCAATGCCACTGCACACAACAGCCTGGGTTCAGCGCTGCTTATAAAAAATGATTTGAGCGCAGCAGCCGCGCAGTTTCATGCAGCCCTCGACGCGGAGCCAACCTATGTAAATGCGCGTTACAACCTGGCCCACACGCTCGCAATCGAAGGCGATTTAGCCGGCGCCGCAGCCGAGTACAAACAGTTTCTCGCAGCCAAGCCGGACGATGCCGAAGCCGAGGCGGCGCTCGGCGCCGTCTATTTCAAGCTCGGCCGCCATGCCGACGCGCTAGCTTGTTTTCGGGAAGCCGCGCGCCTCAATCCTAAAGATGCGGACGTCGAAGCCAATCTCGGGACGCTGCTTGCCATCTCCGGCAATCTGCCCGATGCCATTCAGGCCTATGAGCGCGCGCTCGCCATCAATCCCAACCATCAGGCTGCGCGCTTAAATCTGCAAAAAGCACGCGCCGCCCTCGCAGCAAAGCGGAACTAATTAGGTTGCTGCGGCTGCAACTCCTTCCACTTTTCCAAAAGCGCTTTGCCTTCTTCTTTCTTCCCCTCCAGCATCAGCGTCTGGCCCAGTAAGTAAGTCGCCGATTGATTCTTAGGGTCAAGTAATAAGGCCCGCCGTAGAATGCCTTCGGCATTCGAATAGTTTCCCTGTTTGAAGTAACACTTGCCCAACAAAATGTAAGGGCCGCTGTAATCGGGATTCAGCCAAACCGCGCGCTGTAAGTTGGGAACGGCGTCGTCCCAGGATTCTTTGCGTGTATAAGCGTCGCCAAGTCTATACCACGCCAGCGCAAAATTAGGATTAATCGCCAGTTCCTGCTGCATATCCGCGATGCCATCATCTAACTGCCCGCGGAAGATGTGGATCTCGCCCAAAAGAAAGTGCGCTTCAGGCAGCTTGGAATCCAGCTTTAACGCCTGCTGAACTTCCTGCAACGCCTGTTCCTCATACTCTTTCTTCAGCATCATCTGCGCCGCTAGTAAATGTCCCTGCGCCGTCCCGGGATTCAGATTAAACAGACGCGCAAAGGCCGCTTCCGATTGTTCGAGTTGCTTCGTCTGCAAATAGGCGTAGCCGAGCATATAATTCGCCTCGTTCACGCCCCTTACCTTCTCGAGCCACGGAATCGCCTTCGGCGCCTGCGACAGCATGAAGTAACTCTGCCCGATCACTAATACTGATTCTTTGTAATCCACTGAATTCGGATCTTCGCTCTTCACCGCTTCCTGCAGCGCCGAAATTGCCTCGCTGTATTTCTGTTGCTTATAAAGCTCAACGCCGCGCTGGTGTTGCTGGCTTGCGGCATTCGCCAATAGGAGCATCGCCAGCACCGCGCACAACATATAAAAAGTATAATGACGAATTGCTGTTTTCAGGCCGTACCGTGCTATTTGTCTGCTCGTTCGCCGTATGCGGTACGAACCTTCCCGCGCAAACCGCTAAGCATCCCTGCCTGCCCTGTCATCCCGCTGAAGTCGAGCGTTTTGCGAATTCTCCCATGGGCCGGTCGCTTTCGTCTAGCTTCAGTGAACCTCCTGGTCATTTCAAACATGCGCCCTCCGGCTCCCTCATTACCATCACGCGCGATGGCGCCGCAATGCGCCACAAAGTGGAAGAGCGCGGCCTCACCGCCGATTACGCCATCGCATATTCCATCGGCTACGGTCTCGTCGGCCGCAGCTACCTGATCGATCTGAAGGGCCACTTCTTTCAGTCGCCCGCATCCTTTTATAGCGCGAAAGCCGAATGGGGCGCCTCGCCTGGCTATGAAGCCGCTCATTTGCTCGATTTCACCCGCCCCATTACTGCCGATTGCCTTTCCTGCCATGCCGGCTCCATCCAGCAGAACGCAGACGCGGTGCGCCTCACCGCGCTCTCCTGCGACCGCTGCCACGGCCCCCCCGCCGAGCACCTGAAAAGGCCCGTTCCAGGCAGCATCGTCAATCCCGCCAAGCTTCCAATCCGTGAGCGCGATAGCGTTTGCGAACAGTGCCACCTCGAAGGCGCAACGACTGTGTTGAATCCCGGCAAAACCTGGACCGACTTCCGTCCCGGCATGGCGTTA
>JAJPJN010000014.1 GCA_021324185.1 Terriglobia bacterium
TCAGCGACAACGATTCCTGGATGGAGGAGAATGTGTAGCTGGTTCCCGCCAGCGGATTCTGATTCTCCAGCGCCGAGAAATCCGCGGCGACGCTCAGCGCATTGAGGCCGCCGACATTCGAATTGAACGGATACTGGTTGCGGAAATAGTTGTAGCGGATAAAAAACTGGTTCTTGTCGTTGATGACCCAATCCACACGGGCGTCCACCCATTGCGCGTGCTGCACTGTTGGTGCTGTGACTAACAGGTTGGACGGAATACCAATCTGTGCCGCATTGGTGGCGGAGATGGTGACGGGCGTAGGAGTGGCCCGTTTGATGTGCTCGTAAGATGCAAACCAGAAGAGCCGGTTCTTGATCAGTGCACCACCCGAATTTGCGGCGAAGTCATTGGCCGCTGGAATGGGAGTTGTCGGAGTCGCCAAAATGGGCCGCGCGACAGCATCCAATGGCCGCCCGACAAATTGCACTTCGCCGTGAAACTGATTACTGCCGGAATTGGTAATCACGTTGTAAATGTCACCCGCGATCTTTCCAAACTCCGGAGCGAAGCTGTTCGATACCGTTTGCACCTCACGCACGTAAATATCGGCAATCGCGAACAACCGCAAACCATACCGGTCCGATTCGGTATCTACTGCTCCGTCCAGTTGATAATTGACGCGGTCGACCAGCCCATTCGTGTTTAAAAGCCTGGGAATACCCAGTTCCGGATTCGGATGCCCGCTTACGCCCGGCTGGAATAGTACGAAATTGTAAGGATTTCTCGACGTCAGCGGAAGATTATCCACTTCTTCGTGCCCGATCGTCCGGCCGATATCGACGCGGGAGGGCTCAATCACGGGCGACTCCGCAGTCACGTCCACCGTGGTCGAAGTGGCGCCCACCGCCAGCGCTGTATCAATGACAGCTTCCTGACCCGCATCCAGAGTAATGCCCGTCCTGCGCTCGAGATTGAAACCTTCTTTTCTGACGGTTACCGTATAAGGCCCTAATGGCAGGTTCGGAATAACGAAATATCCTTCACTGCTGGTATCCGCCGTGCGCGTGAAACCCGTGCTGGTATTGGTAGCTTCGACCTTTGCATTCGGGATCGGAGCGCCCGTTGCATCCGTAATATGCCCTCGAATGCTTCCGTTGATCGCTTCCGTCTGCCCGAAAATGGGAATCCACGCAACAAAAAGCGACACTGCCAGTAAAACCGTTTTAAGACCCATGCAGCATGTATACTTTGCCACGCCCAACGTGTCAAGGTATTTGCAAAGCTTTCACAAAACCGCTGCCGGCATGCAGCACAGCAGTGTGGCCCAACCCATATAGGTCCGCTACCAATTCACTGGGCAGGTTTTCGTCAAGCTTGAACTTCACATCCGCTTGATAGGTACCAAACGTTCCTCATGCGCTAGCTCTGCGGCATAGGCAAGGGCAGCATCAATGTGGTCCGCGCGCAGTGAGGGATAACTGGCCAGGATCTCCTCCCTGCTGGCTCCTTCGGCAAGACTGTCGAGGATTACCGTAACCGGAATTCGGGTGCCGGACGCACAAATCTCACCACCACACACCTGTGGATCACTGCTGAGAAGATCTTGCCATGCGACCATGGACCCAGTTTAGGACTCAGTAAGCGCCCCGTACGCTAACCTGAAAGCAGAATGGCGAAAATCGGCGAGGTGATTGAGTCAGCGGCGGCCATTGCCAAGGGCATGGGCATCACGTTCAAAGAGATGCTTCAGCCCACAATCACGGAAGCCTATCCGGACGGCCCCGCCGAGCTGGCGGAACGCTATCGCGGCGCGCACGTCCTGCAGCGCGACGAAAACGGTCTCGAAAAGTGCGTCGCTTGCTTCCTCTGCGCCGCGGCCTGCCCGGCCAATTGCATTTATATCGAAGCGGCAGAAAATACTGACGCTGTTCGTTTCAGCGGCGGTGAGCGCTACGCCAAGGTCTACAACATCGATTACAACCGCTGTATCTTCTGCGGCTATTGCGTTGAGGCCTGCCCGACAGACGCCATAACGCACGGCCACGGTTTTGAGCTGGCCAGCTACAGCACCGCATCGCTGATCTATACGAAAGAGCAGATGCTCGTTCCGCTAGCCGAAAGCGGCCAACCAGCCTCGCAACATAATCCTGCTCCCGCGGGCGCGGCAGGTAAGGTCCCTACTTACTAACTCTCTTTATTCCACGACAATCTTGGTCCCGGACCCCTGATTTTTTCGGGACAGTCGTTGAATCCGGTAATCGATGATCTCGCGTATGCCGCGCAGTACTTCGATCCGGGCTTCGCGGAAGTGCTTGCAAGCTGCCTCCGGCGGCCGGAACGCGTCGAAAATGCTATCCAGGCCCTCGTGTACGCGCTCGCGAAAATCATCGCGTGGAGTTGACGCGCGCCCCGCGCCTGTACCCGGCTGTTCGCCTTCCATCATGGCTGCTCCTTCATCTCTATTACTAGCTTACGTCCGGAAAGCTGAGCTTTGCCCGGCGCCAGCCCGGCCATCATGGTCGGCAGACCGATATGCCGACGGATCGTCCCCACCTCAACCACCAATTCATCTTCCTTTTTGAACAAGCCGATTTCTGCCTTCTCGGTAAACGGCAAATCCAGAACCACTTCGTAGTGATCGCCCGCGCGCACAAACGAATAAGGCAGACCGCTGCGCGTTACCGCCGCCGGGTCCTCGCCCGGCGCATACAGGTTGCGTGCTAACTCGCGCAGCCGGTCAATGCCCAGAACCTCGTCGCGAAACATTGGAATGCGCCGCACAGGCACCGGCGCAAAATACTGTTCAATCTCCGCCAGAGTGTCCCGCTGCGATTGCCTCCAGCGCTCGAAAAATTGATCCTGCACCTCGTCGGGAAGCAGCCGGTTCACAATCACGTTGTCCACAATCATCCCGTGCAGCGAAAAGTAAACAAACGCCCGCTGTGTCTCGCGTAAGACCATCTTTTCCGCATTCGTTACCAGGCGCACGCTCGTTACGCCCGCATCTTCGAGCACTGCGTCGATTCCTTCGATCTTCCCGAATAACTCGAGCACATTACGAAAGTAACTGTCCGGCGGCAGTTCCACCGGACCCATTCGATTGGCGATGGGCCGCACCGCTCTCAGGATGCTGCGCTCCATATGGAAGATGTGCTTCATGTACCAATCGAGAGTCGTCGGAAGGCTGATGAATCGCAGCGATTCCGCAGTGGGCGCGCAATCCAACACGATGACGTCGAAGTCGCCGCTCTTTCGGTACTGATTGACGTACATCATGGCGCTCAGTTCTTCCATGCCGGGGAAAATCGCCATTTCTTCAGCCTGTACGCCGCTCAGCCCGCTGGTACGCAGCACAGACGTGATATAGGCTGAGATCTCGCTCCAATGGCGCTTGATCTCGTGATTGATATTGACTTCCTGTATAGAAAGGTTATTGGCCACCCGGATTGGCTCCGAAGTGGCCGCATGAAACAGCGCCCCACCCAAGTCAAAAGAATCGGCCAGACTATGCGCCGGGTCGACGCTCATGGCAAGCGTCCGCTTCCCCGCCTCCGCCAGATAGACCGCGGTAGCGGCCGCCACGCTGGTCTTTCCTACACCGCCCTTACCGCTGAATAAAAGGATTCTCACCCGTTTTAGATGCTTTCACCCACCCCCGCACATACTTACTTACTGTTTATAGTTCTGAATGTAAGTATCGTGCGGTAAGCCCATCGCAATAACACGGCGGCGTAACTGCTCGGCCTGTTCTCTGGTCATTTTTCCGCCCACAGTAACTAAGTAGGCGCTCCCGTGGCCTCCTGGAGAAAACACCTGGGCATCTAAATTTGGATGTTTTTGATTAACAGACTGCGCCTTCTTTTCCGCCTCCGGCTCGCGATTATAAGTAAATACGACCACTCGCCAGACAGATCCATTAATCGTGTGCGGATCCGCTGCTGGCTTTCCGGTCTTTGTCACGGCGCTCCGGGATGCTGCTGGAGGAGCAAGCGTCTTCGTCTCCCATGCAGTCTTGGGTGGAGCGGCGGGTGTATCATTCGGCGCCGGAAGCGGCTGCGAAACCGTTTTCGCCTGAACAGGCACATACCGGTGACCTCTAGGCCTTGCTGCCCATAGCAGTAACAGCACCACCAATCCTGCTGCGGCCGCATAAATCCAGAATTTAGACGATGCCGCTGCCGGGCGCTGCTCCCGCCGGGGCGAATGCGTAAGGCGCGGGCCCTGCTCTTCCACCGCTGGCATCGCCGCAGCCGCGGGTTCGGGCCGCAAAACCGCCGCCGGCGGCCTGTTCAATGCCGCAGCCACCTGCTCGAGCTTCCAGCGTGTCTGCGGATTCACCTCAACGCACCCCGCAACAATGCGGTCGAATGGCTGCGGGAAAGCAGCCGCTTCGGAAAGCCGCTCAGGCGAAAAAACGTGCTGCGCCAGCGCTTCGAATAATGTCGCGCCCAGGCACCAAACATCAGCGGCAGGAGTAATGTTGCCTGTGGCCGCTTCCGGCGCTAAATATTTCGCTGCTACAAGTTGCAGCGGCCGCGCGGCGTTAATCTGCCCGGCGTATTCGGTCGAAAGGCGGATCGAATCGCCCACTGCCAACACCTGCTCAGGCGATAAATGTCCGTGCACCCAGCCATGCGAATGCAGATAGTCGAGCGCCTTCCGTAAATTCACGAGAATCTCGCGCGCCTCTTCGATGGTTACCGGCCGTTGCTCGATGAGTTGCGCGAGGTTTTCATCCGAATCCGGCGCTACCAGATAGATCAACTGCGTGCCGTCGTCTTCAATCTCTCCTCCTGCAAGAGGACTGTTCAGATTCGGATGCTGAAGCTCTTTGGCCGCCATCCACAGCCGAACCTGCTCTTCTGCTTCCGGGGTTCCGCCGCAGAATAGATCGGCGAATGCGTTTGCAGTCCAATCTCCCAGCACGCGGGCGCGGAATCTGGCCCGGTGTTCGTCAGCTTCGAGGATCTCCCGGATCTCATATCCTCCCGGAAGAATTGTGCCAGTGAATGCCGGCCAATTGGGCTGGCAGGAATAAAGACTTTCCGCAGACATCGTGATTCCGAAGCGGCTTGAAAATTCGTGCGGCTTCGGCTCACATTACCGGATCGCGTGCGGCCGCACAAACGCCGCAATCGTCAGGATACCTTGCGCGATCAGCGCGGCTCCAATCACCACCACAAACCCTTCAAAATGAGTGGCTCGCAGTATATTCCACAGCGCCGAGCCTCCCACCCACGCCACCGCAATCGCGCCCAGAATCGCCACAAGGCGCAGCAAAGAGCCCGCCCGGAACAGAATCACCGACACGGTGACCACGCCTTGCGCTGCAATCAGCAGGTCCAGCACCGTCCGGCCCCCATGGCCGTCATGCTTTAAAACGTTCTCCATAACAGCCAGCCAGCAGCCCGCGGCAATCGTGAACAAAGAGATCGCGAACAGCGCCTTTTTCATAAACGGCCCCCACACTAATCGAATCACGGCAAAACCGACTACCTGACGTACATACCAGAAATTCGCGCGGAGTCGCCCCAGACGCGGCAAGCGTTCCTGGCAATACTCCTCAAACAAATCTCCTGAGATTGTTTCGCGATCCCGAATGGGCAAAACGCTCATCAGCATCCACTCAAACCACCGCGGCGGCCGGCCATTCATCATGCGCCCGCTCCTAAAGGCCACTTTGCGCCCTGCCATAACTGTTCGAGCGCCGCTTTGGACTCATTCAACGCCGCCGCTCCGCTTGCTGTCAGCCGGTAATAACGCCGCGCCCGACCGGCACGCTCTGCGGTTCCCTCGCCCAGGCGCGAGGAAATCAAGCGCTTACTTTCCAGGCGATTCAAAGTCGCGTAAACAGCCCCCGCCGCTACTCCTCGATTGAGTGCATCCTCTACGCCCCGCAGCACCGAACGCCCGTACGCGTCCTCGCCCGCTTTTACGATCGCGAGCAGCACAGCCTGCTCAAATGCGCCTAACAGATCAGCCACTCTTGCCTACATTGTAGGCATAGCGCCTGAAGTTGTCAACGTGTTTGTCTCGTTGCGAAAGGAGATGTACCATCCCGTAGTCGAACACCCGGATGCGACCGGCAAAACCAGCCGGCCTGACGCGCATCCCAGAAATTTGCAAGGCGCCGCCCGAGCGCTGGACCTTCTCGGCATCGCGGCCGCAGCACCGGCTCTCCCGCAACACCATGCGAGAATGTCCGCGGCGGTTAACCAGCGCCGTGCACTCTACCTCACGGGCGTCACTTCGGTTCCAGTGGGATATGGCTGCAAAACATTGTCAGATACGGATGGCTCGAAATACCGCTTCAGGCGCAAGAAGCGCGACTCGATGAACCGGTAACTGAGCCAGGCAACCGCTATATCCGCAAGAATCAGAAATGCAAGGTAAGGAACCGCATAGCGCGTACGAAATGGTGGACCGATGCGCATCCAGCGCCAAAACACCACGCTCACAAAGAACCAGAGCGGCAGGTGGTAGACGTACAGACCATAGCTGTACTTACCCAAAATCGTGAGCGGCTTTGCTTCCCATATGGGCCGCAAAAGGCCTATTCTGGTACTCGCGACAGCCGCCGCGAACAGCAGTGCGATGGCAGAAAAACCGAAGGTGCCGAGCCAACGCCCCGCAGTAATATCCGAAAGCTGGCGATCGTTGGTTAGACTCATCCACACCAAGAACCCCATGCCGACGCTGAATGCGCTCGCAACCGCGAGTGGCGAAATCCTTTTCTTCTGCTTTGTCCATCCCGCAAGCGCAGCCCCAAGCAAAAGCCCGTCTCCACGCGTAACTGTCAAGCACAGGTACCACACTCCCGGCCCGAAAAGTCGCATCAGAATGATACGAAGAATCAGCATACCGGTAGCACCGCCAACGGCAATCCGAACGACCTTGCTTGGGCAGCGAAGCCACCACACTACACAGGGCCAAACGAAATAGAACTGTTCCTCTACTCCTAAGCTCCAAAAATGACCCAGATAGCTGCCGGGCAAGTTCCCGCCGTGCCACAGCGGTAGCCAGTTTTGAAAATACAACAAGTACGCGAGATAGTCTTTCCAACCTTGAAGCGGCGCCCCTGCTCTTGCCGAGCGCGAGATGCTGATAAGTAACATGCATCCAAACAACGTCAGATAGTAAATCGGGAATATTCGTAGTATGCGCCGCGCGTAGAACGAACGCGCGCGGTTACCGGCCTCGGCAGTGTCGAGCAGAATCCCGGTTATCAGAAACCCCGAAAGGACAAAGAACAGATCGACACCCATCCAGCCGTAACGAAACCACTTAAGAAGCCAATCGTTTGCAGGTGACGGAACAAACACGCCTGCCCCATGCGTGAGCATGACAGCAGCTATTGCCAACCCGCGGACACCATCCAGCGCGAGGTCGTGCCCGCGTTTGGCCATACCATCCTGATGGTAACAAGTCAAATCTATATAGCCATTCCGGTCGTCCAAACCAGGCCAGCTTCACCTCTGAACCCGTCGGATCGCGTAAGCGAACACTCCGAGTGCGCCTACAAGCCCAACGTGTTGTCCGCAAATTTCTGAACTTTGGTCGCATACTTGCGTCTTTGCAGGTCAAGCCATGTCTCTGCTGACAAATCTCCGGTACGCCGCGCGCCAGCTTCGAAAGAGCCCCGCGTTCACCATCGCCGTTCTCGCTACACTGGGCCTCTGCATCGGCGCAAACACTGCTGTGTTCACCATCGTCGACAGGCTTTTCTTTCGACCCCCGCCCTACCCCGCTCCCGAACGGCTCGTACAGCTCACTCGCGTCGAACGCGCCGGCGGCCTGACGGACGTCAATACCGCCGAAAGTGGCTTCCAGTGGGAAGCTGTGCGCGACCACGCGAAAACCCTCGATGCCGCGGTCTATGCCAGCGCAGGTGGAATCAATCTCGTGGCCGAAAACCGCGCCGAATACGTTGCCAATGAACGCGTCAGCGCAGGCTTCTTCCGCGTCCTGGGCGTAAAGCCATTTCTTGGCCGTGAATTCACGCGCGCCGAAGACGTGCCCGGCGGCCCTCCGCTCGCCATCCTCAGCTACGCCCTTTGGCATCGTCTCTTTCACGGCGAGCCGAACATCATCGGCCGCACCATCCAACTCCGGGGCGCGCCATATACGGTCGTCGGTGTCATGCCCGCGGGCTTTATTTCGCCCGCTCGCCAACTGACCGGCGATGCTTCGCCGATTGACGTCTGGACGCCGCTGCACCCAACCACCACCGGCGAAGGCGCCAACCCAAATTACGGCATCATCGCCCGCCTCGATCCCGGCGTTACGCTCGCCCAGGCCAACGCGGAGCTGAATTCCCTCATGCACGACCTGTTCAAAGGTGCGAAGCAGGCCGGGGTCACGATAGAGGAACAGGCCATTCCTTTCCAAACCGGCCAAACTTTGGATCTTCGCCGCAGCCTGCATCTCATCTGGGGAGCAGTCGGCCTTGTGCTTTTGATCGGCTGCGTCAACATCGCCGGTCTTCTTCTCGCCCGCTCCGCATCGCGCGCCCGCGAAATCGCTACCCGCCAGGCTCTCGGAGCAACGCGCACGGCCATTATCGGCGAGCTCCTCGCCGAATGCGTTCTGCTGGCGCTAGGCGGCGGCATTCTCGGTATCGTCATTGGCAAATATGCGCTGGATGCCCTGCTCCGGTTAAATCCAGGCGCGTTTGAGATCTGGGGCTCTGTCACACTGGACGCGCGCGTAGCCGGCATTATGATTGCCATCGCGTTGGGCACCAGCTTTCTGTTCGGCCTCTTCCCGGCTTTTGAAACCGCTTCCGTCGAACTCCGCTCGGCGCTTTCGGAAGCCGGACGCAGCACTGCCGGCAGCCGCCGTCAATGGAAGCGCCAGGCGCTCGTATTTGCCGAGGTCGCGCTCGGCGTCGTCCTGCTCACCTCCGCCGCGCTGCTGATTCGCACCTTCGCCACACTGGCGGGCGCCGACCCGGGCTTTGATCCGCACCACGTCATGACCGCCTCCGCATCGCTCCAGGATGCGCGTTACAAGACAGCCGCCGCAGGCGCCCGCCTATTCCACGATTCCATCGAACGTATCGAACAAATCCCCGGAGTCGAATCGGCCGCCGTCGCCTCGACTCCGCCTTACGGACGTGCTCTGAACGACTGCATCAGCCAGATTGATGGCGCCCCAGTCACTCACGGATGTTTAACGAACGTGAATTACGCCACTCCAGGCATGTTCCACACACTGCGCATGAAGTTCTTTCGGGGCCACTCCTTTACCGAAGCTGACACCGCCACCGCAGCGCCAGTGGCTGTTGTAAACCAGGCCTTTGTCCGGCGCTTCTTGAAAAACACCCGCGATCCCATCGGCGCCATCATCACGTTGGAACGGAAGAATTGGCGCATCGTCGGCATCACGAGCGACGTGCAGCAGAAAAACAGTTGGGACGCCTCCTGGGGACCCATCGACGCCTTCCCTGAAATCTATCTTCCTGTGGCCCAATTTCCCGACGGCATCTTCGCGATGACGAACGTCTGGTTTTCGCCTGTCTGGCTCGTTCGCACTCGCGCAGACATTCCCGGTTTACCCGACGCCATGCGCGGCGCCCTGGCGCAAGTCGATCCGCAATTACCTTTTTCCGCATTCCGCACGGTGGACGAAATCGCCGGCCGCTCGCTTCAGGCACAGCGCTATCGCGCCATGCTCTTTTCGGTATTCGCCGGTCTCGGTGTGCTCCTTGCCGCGCTGGGCGTCTACGGGCTCATCGCAGAATCGGTTTCCCAGCGCACGCGTGAAATGGGAATCCGGCTCGCGCTGGGAGCTACCGTTCCGCGCATCATCCGCGCCGCTATCGGTCCCGGGCTGATTCTCTCCGTTTCAGGCGTTGCAGCCGGAGTGGTTCTCGCGGTATTTACAACCCGGCTTCTGAAAAGCTTAATTTGGGGAATCAAAGCCACCGACCCGATCACATTTGCAACGGTGGCTCTGCTGCTAATCGCCATCGCCGCCGCTGCAAGTCTCATTCCTGCCCTTCGCCTGGCCCACATCGATCCCGCCCGGACGCTTCGCGACGAATGATGCAACCGGTCACGGGTCCTTCGTGCCCGATGGCTTTGGAAGCGGCTGCCCGAGCGGTACCGGGCTACCGAAATCGGGCATTCCGTTGGCATCCCATGTAAACGGCTGCGCGCGCGGCGAGCGAAAACGGCCGCACCCTTCGTTTGGCTCCGGGTTCGCATGGTACAAGATCCAATCCTGCGTCCCGTCCGGAGACTTGAAAAACGTGTTGTGACCGGTTCCAAAAGCGTGCGCGGCGGTCGAGCCGGTGAACACAGGATGATCGATCTTCGTCCACGACGCCGGATCGAGAAGATTACTATCCGCAGAAGCCACCAGCATGCCGAGCGCATAATGATCCGTCCAGCAGCCGCTCGCCGAATAAATCAAGAAAATCTTGGAGCCGTGCTTCAGAATCTCAGGGCCTTCGTTCACATTGCCAAAGCGTTCCCAATCATATTGCGGTGAAGAGATGAGAACTCGCTTGCCTTTGACCTTCGCCGGCGCTTTCAATTGCGCAATATACAGATCCTGCGTCCCGTCCGTGTTGCCCGGCCACCCCGACCATACGATGTACTTTCGGCCGCTTTCTTCAAAAACGGTCGGATCAATCGCCCAATGCTGTTGCAGTCCCTGAACCGGTCCCAGCAATTTCCACTCACCGCCGAACGGGTCCGGCGAAAGGTCTTTCAGCACCCAAAGCCGGTGAGTCGCGTTCTGGCCTGCATCGGCAGCGAAATAGATGTACCAGTGGCCGTTCACTTTGTGCAGTTCGGGAGCCCAAAGGTCGTGCGAGTAAGGACGCCCGGGCGGCGGCGTCCAAATCACCTTCTTCTCAGCCTGTTTCAAATCAGTGATATCGGCAGTCCGCCAAAGCGTAATGTTTTTTGCCGTCGTGTCGGTGTAGTAATAAAATCCGTTGTCGTAGATAACCCACGGATCGGGCCCCGAAGACAACAGCGGATTCGTGAATGTCGAAGAGGCGTAGGCACAAGCTAGAAGTGCCGTTGCAAGTGACACGTTTCTGATCCCCGTCGTGAATGCAGCCATGGTGAGCCTGACGTCAATATAAATTAGGTGAGAATGCGCTATTCATTTTCGGCTTTCCTGGCAGCCTGCCTTTTCTGCGCAACGCACGCTTTCGGGCAGACCTCCCCGCCGGCGTCGGAGCGTTGGAGCCAGCAGCAAGCCAACCAGTGGTATGCCCGCGAGCCATGGCTGGTGGGAAGCAATTACATTCCCGCCGACGCCATCAATCAGCTCGAAATGTGGCAGGCAAACACATTCGATCCCAAAGAAATCGACAAGGAACTGGGCTGGGCAGAATCGTTAGGCATGAACACCATGCGCGTTTTCCTGCACGATTTGCTGTGGAAACAGGACGCGCAAGGATTCAAGCAGCGCATCAATACTTTTCTCGCCATCTGCGGCAAGCATAAGATCAGGCCCATATTCGTGCTGTTCGATTCGGTCTGGGATCCGATGCCGCACCTTGGCAAACAGCACCCGCCGGCGCCCGGCGTCCACAACTCGGGCTGGGTCCAAAGCCCCGGCACGCAGGCTCTGGAAGATCCCGCGCAATACCCGCGCCTCAAAGCCTATGTCGAAGGAGTCGTCGGAGCGTTCGGGAAGGATCGCCGCGTCCTGGGCTGGGATATCTGGAATGAGCCCGACAACGAAGGCGGAGGCAACTATCACAGCCAGGAGCCGCCCAACAAAACCCAGCTCGTGCTGGCGCTCCTCCCCCAGGCTTTCGCATGGGCCCGGGCCGTTCACCCGTCACAGCCTCTCACAAGCGGCGTCTGGCATGGCGATTGGTCTGACCCCGCGAAATTAGAGCCAATGGCCAAAGAGCAACTCGACCTCTCCGACATCACCTCGTTTCATAACTACTCCGGCGCCGCCGAATTCGAGCAGCGTGTGAAATCGCTGCAACAATACGGCCGTCCCATCATCTGCACCGAGTACATGGCGCGCCCGATGAAGAGCACCTTCGAAGCCATTTTGCCCATCGCCAAGCAATACAAAGTCGGCGCCATCAACTGGGGCTTTGTCGAAGGAAAAACCCAAACCAACTTCCCCTGGGATTCCTGGGAGCACCCGTATGTGTCCGCGCCGCCACCCGCCTGGTTCCACGATATTTTCTATCCCGATGGCAAGCCGTATAGCGAAAAAGAGGTCGAGTTCATCCGCCAGATGACAGGCAAGAAGTGAAGGTTGTCCTCTCCTGGTCGAGCGGCAAGGATTCGGCCTGGGCACTGTACAAACTCAAGCAGTCGCCGGATGTCGAGGTAATCGCTCTCCTGACCACCTTCAACCAGGCATTCGGCCGCGTTGCCATGCATGCCGTCCGCCGCGAGCTCGTCCTCGCGCAGGCGGAAGAGGCCGGATTACCGTTGTGGGAAGTCCCGCTGCCGTGGCCCTGTTCGAATAGCGATTACGAATGTCTGATGAAAGCTGCTTGCGAGCGGGCCATAGGCGAGGGCGCTACGCATATCGCCTTTGGCGATCTGTTTCTGGAGGATGTGCGTCAGTACCGCGAACGCCAGCTTGAAAATACCGGACTGAAACCTCTGTTCCCGTTGTGGCATTTGCCGACGGACGAGCTGGCGCGCGCCATGATATCGGCGGGAATAAAAGCGAAGATCACCTGCGTCGATCCAAAGAAACTTGACCGGTCATTTGCCGGACGCGATTTTGATTCAGCTTTCCTGAACGGCCTGCCCGCCGGCATCGACCCCTGTGGCGAAAACGGCGAGTTTCACACGTTCGTCTACAGTGCCCCGGTTTTCAGAAGTGATATCCGCGTCCAGACAGGTGAAATCGTCGAGCGCGACGGCTTCGTCTTCGCCGACATGTGTGACCTGGGCAGATGATGCACTCCTAGTAATACTACTAGTTGTTTGATTTTTTGGCCGTATCGTACGGTTTTCGTAGTTCGGCCTTTGGCTATTCCATCCAGCTATTTACTTCAAAGCTGTCGAAAGGAGTCCCACATGACACTGAACAAGATCCGCAGTTGCGCCGGGTTTCTTTGTTGTCTCATTGGCGCTAGTTTACCGGCTGTTTCCCAGAGCCAGATAGACAAAAGCTTGTTTGAAATCAATAACGTCGTCTATACGGGAGGCCAGATCCAGTTTAAAGTAACCAACCACTCAAAGCCCGTGCTCGCGTACCTTGTAGACGTAACTTGGCATCTTCCAAACGGCCACACTAGAACGCACGTGTTCGCGAAAGACCTGATCTTCACCTTCGCGCTTCCCGGCAAGATAATCGCTCCTCCCGGAACCCATGTAGGCGCCCTGAAAACGGGCGAGAGCATAACGTGGAACTTCTACTCGCCGGCGCCCCCCGGCACGAACATTAGCGTCGAACCCCTAGCTGTTGTCTATACGGATAACTCCGTCGTCGGCGATGAAAAGCTGGCCGCCTCAGAGATATTTGCACCCCGGCAGGAATTTGTGAATGTAATGAGTCAGCACCTGAACTCGCTTCAGCAACTTACATCGCTCTCGCCGGAAGACATCCTCTCCAAGCTGAAGGACCTGAAATCACAGTACGACACGAGGAGCTCGGAAGACACACGGACGGCCGCCACAACAAATGGAGCGCCGAGTACACAGGCCAATTCTGACAGTCTGATGCGTGATCGATTGAGCTACGAGATCGATCACCTCATTAAGCAAATTTCTGCGGGAAGCGTAGCTCCGAATGCGGCGCTTTCAGACTATATAGATGGAATCGCCGATCAGCTATCCGTTTACAAGAGTCACGCTATCCCAGCTTATTAATGACGAGGAATGAAGAGGCACGAATATGTTAGCGCTAAGGAAGGCCCTGTTTATTACAGCTGTAGGCACAGGGACAGCACTATCCCTGCCCGCCCAGACACCGGGCTGTTATAACAACTGCGGAGCGCCGGTCGAAAAGGCCGCGTATCGGCTCAGCACCACCGACTGCTCAGCACCATGGCCCGGAGGTCAAGTCGGCCTCGTGAACTACGGCAGCTATACGGTAACCGTTTTCTACGACGCTGCGTTTGCAAATTCAGATACAGGTTCCACGGATCAGGAGCAGACGTCTTCCCCCAGTTCCTCGGGGGTTTGTTACAGATACGGAGATCCGAATGCGCCGTACCCTTTTACGGGCGGGGAGCAAGACTGCGACCCCTATTGGCGTTCAAGCATCCGTAATGTCACGTGTACAAACGACGGTGAGGGCAGTCCGTCTTACGAGGCGGACGTTGCGCCTGGCATCTTCTCCGGCTACGCGCGCAGTGGGCTGCCAGACTGCGGCCAAGGTGAGTATTCTGTCGCCGCGCTATTCATGTTTAACGCCGAGCAGTGCGAGCCTTGCCCAAGTCAAAACGATTTCGGCTGCGATATCGACGTGGATCGTTGCACATATTATGGCGGCTGCCCACCAGATTACTATCCGGACGATTGGGATGCGTGCTGCCTAATCGGCTAAATCGATCTGCGGACCGCACTCACATGCAAGCAAAACGCCTAACTTACTTTTTAGCCGCTCTCCTGCCGTTGGGATTTGCCGGACAGTTGCCAATCCAAGCGCAGCAGTCGACCTCCTCCTGCCAGGAACTCTCGCCAGATCTGGTTACAAGACTAACGAGGTTTACGCAGCTCCGGTTTCGATTACAAACCACACCTAGGCTAGAAATAGTGGAGAAACGTCCGGATTGCTACTACAAGGTCGCCTTCGTCGTAGTCGGAGGGGACAAGCCGTTTCGGAAAACCGCCTACATTAGTCCTGATCGAAAGCATCTCTCGAGCGAACTGGTCGATGTTGATGGCGATCCCGATGCAGCTATCCAAAACGACGAGGCGCGCACGAAGAAAATCGTTGCAGCCGGAGCGCAACTTATCCACGGCTCGGACAACGCCCCAGTGCAGCTCGTGATCTACGCGGACCTACAGTGTCCCTATTGCGCCCGATTCTGGACTGAGGTGCTTCGCCCTTACATCTCGACGAACGATCCGGCTGTCGCCGTGTTCTACAGATCCTACCCGCTGGAGCGGCAGCATCCATGGGCGCGCATTGCGAGCGTCGTTTCGAAATGCTCCGAGCTACAGGGCCAGAGCTACTTCATAGGCTTGGCGGATAAGATCTATGCAAATCAGCGAACCATAACCCTCGACAACATAGTAGGCTTCGCGTCATCGTACCTGGAGACACAGGCGAACTTCGATATGAACCAGTTCAGGGCGTGCCTAAGCAGCGGTCAAGTCGATAGCGCTATCCAAGCTGACATAACATCCGGCCAGCAAATCGAATTAAGCGCTATTCCGACTATTTTTATTAACGGCGCTCGATTTAGGGGCGCTCCCAATGCGCAGCAGTTTGCTGCGGTCATTGAAAGTGCGAAAAGGAGCAGCGGCAGCGGTGTGCGTATCCCATCGCCCGGGAACACAGCAGATAACTCACACCGCGACGTTGAAGCTCAACTCAACTGCAGTCCCCATAACGCGAGTCGACGGTGTGAAAAGCAATAACGTCCCGCGCTGCACGACGTCTACTAGGAGTTGCCGTCGTTTCGGGCTTCTATCTGATTCGGGACTGACGGCCGCATCGTCAGCGCAATGAACCCCGACGCGAGCGTCGAAAGCGCCAGATACGCATAGGCCAGCTTCACCGTTTCGGTAAACGCGCCGATTCCGTAATAGGACAGGAATCCCGCCACCAGTGTCAAAACGAAAAGCAGAAACGTGAAGGTACGCATAACGATACTCCCTGTTTCGGTAGTGCCGCCTAAGCGATATTCATCGCATCCATCATGCGGTTGAGGCGGTCCGCGCTGCTTTGCAAACGCAATACCTCTACCGCCGCGTTCCAGGGCTCGATTCCGGCGCTCGAACGCAGCCGGTTCTGCAGCTCCGCTTCGCGCCTGCGAATCGCAGCTAACTGGGCGACAACCAGGGTCTCAAGGGCAGCTTGATGGTTTCTTTTTGTGGCTGGCATTTTTCCGTCTCTCGCCTCTGTCTTTAGCACGTCGCGTGCCATTCGCACTTATCGGCCGAAACGGCCCTGTTTTGAGGAATTTTTCCGCGCTTCTGCGCTCCGGCTTTAACGCAAACCTTCCCTGCGGTTGTAAGAACGTTAAAACTCGAAGATATTTCCCTGACCCAACAGCCACTGCGGGTCTAAATGACGCTTGACCTCCTTCATGGCTTCGATCTCATCGGCTGAATACATCAGCTTCAGCAGATTGGTTTTCTGCTTGCCGATGCCATGCTCGGCTGCCACAGTGCCGCCCAGCGCCACCACCTTGCGCGCGAAATCTTCCATCAACCGTTCCGCTAAATCGGCATCTTCGGGCCGCGGCAGAAGATTCACGTGCACATTCGCATCGCCGATATGGCCGAATATCGTGTACCGGCCAGGAAATGTCTCCTCGCACCGCTGGCGGTAATACGTATACATCTCGCGGTTCTTTTCAAGCGGTACCGCAAAATCGGTGCTGAATTTCACGCCACTCCGGCGCCCCAGATCCACCGTAATGGCCGGCAGCGCATGCCGGAATTCGCGAAAGCGTTCGCGGTCCGCGGCGGTAAATCCGAACCACGAGTCTTCCTCGAGCGCCGACTGCACCGCCAGCCGCTCCGTCCAGCGATCGATTTCAGGGTCGTCCTCCGACGCCAGATCCTGCTCGATCATCAACGCCGCGCGCGCCCTGGCAGACATACCGGTGTACTTGGGCCGCAGAAAATCGAGCGCCCGCGCGTCCATCGATTCCAGCAGGCGCAAGCCGGGTACCGGCCGCCAGAAATCGACTGCATCCAAGGCGAGTTCTTCGCTCGGAAAAAACACCACGCCGCTCAGGATGGCGGGCGGCTCCGGGTAGAGCTGAAGCTCAGCTTCCGTCACAATTCCCAGCGTCCCTTCACTCCCGGAAAAAAGCTCCACCCAGTCGAGATCCGGATGCAGCGTATAACCGGCCGCATTTTTGGTTGTGCGGGGAGCGGGAACCGTGCGATAAGGAAAATCCACCTTATCGCCGCGCTCATACCGCCGTGTCCGGCCATCCATAAACGTCACTTCCAGCGCCAGCACCTGCCGCCCCATCGGCCCGTAACGGAAACTGCGCGCCCCTCCCGCATTCGTGCTGATCGCGCCGCCCACTGAAGCCGCGGATTCAGTCGGATTGGGCCCCGGAAATTGCCGCGTTTTCGCTGCCGCCGCTTGCAACTCGGCCAGCAGCACGCCCGCGCCGCAACGTGCCCGGCCCGGCAGAATCTCAATCTGCCGGAAGCGTTCGAGCGACACAACCCATCCGCCGCGTGGCACCCGCGCGCCCGTCAGCCCGGTTCCTGCGCCCGCAATTGTCAACGGTATCCGCCGGCCGGAAGCTTCGCTCGCAATCGCGCGAACTTCGGCAACATCTGCGGGCGCGAAAACCCGCTCTGCCGAACCGCGATAGCCGGAGGCGTCTTCCAGAAAAGGACTGATATCGGTGGGCGCGGCCGGCATATCCGCTCTCAAAGACTGTGGCTCAATTCTACGCCTCGCGTGGTGACGTAATATTTCGCCAACATATTGGGCGTCTCCCAAGCCGGCATCGCTAGCGGCTCGCGCAGATATTCGAAAAACGTATGCGTTACCTGCGCAAAGTGTTCTTCGTGACTTACGCGGAAGCGGTCCGGGATCAGGATGCGCGCCTCGCCTTTCTGTTCAGCCATGTCGAGACCCGGCCAGCGCGATTGCAACCTCTCAATTTTCTCCCGAAGCGCCGGATTCGCCGGCCTCACATACACCTCCGGGCGATACCGCTCCGCCTCGCCCTGACGCACCTCCACGCAACATCTCGTGCCGCGAAAACTGGCTTCGTATACATCTCCCGCCCCGGCCGGCGCCTGCCACTCCCAGCCGATGTCCATCTTCACGTGAATCCCGCGCAGCGTGTAGTGAACGGAGTTATTGCAGAAGTACTCCAGCTTTTCCGTACGCTCTTCCCCGGTGACGGTGCAAAACTGCGCCGGAGTCAATACCAGCGGCCAGCGGCGCGCGTCCAGAATCTGAATGTCCGTTCGATAGTCAATAGCCTGCTCTGCAAAAGCCGTCCATTGCACCAAATCCACCACGTGCGTGCCCACATCAGCCAGTGCTTCGCCTTGCACGCTGATATCGAAGAACCAGGCCGGACGCCGAAGCGGCAGGCCGGACACCATTTTCATAATGTGGTGAACGCTGCGCGCATACACGCCCGGCTCCTCAGCCGTACCCGCCTCCAATTCGCCGAACAGTTCGGGACAATTCACCAGCTCGCGCTGCAATTGCGAAGTCACTTCATACCGCTCAGTCATGATGTCGTAAGCAATGAGCCCTTGCTCTTCCGCCATGCGCAGCGATTCTTCCAGCTTCGGCAGATCGGCAGACGAGAGAATCCACGGCTTATCGGCCAGGACATTCAGCCCGGCTGCAACCGAGGCGCGAATGCGGTCCATTTTGCTGTCGTTTTTTCCCGCCAGCACCACCACATTGCCGGGCCGCTGGGCCATCATCTCCTGCACAAAATCGGCCGCGCAGTGAACGTCGAGCTCCCAGCGCGTCGGATCGTCCGCTCGCGTATTGAACAGATAAATGCGGTTTAGATAATCGAGTAATTCCGGTCCCAGCGGCGCATACACGGCGACGCGCGGATCCACTTCGGCATAGGGCTCCTTCTGCACCAATGCCACATGGAAGTGAGCCGGATCGAGAACAATAAGGCGCGCCAGGGGCGCCCGCTGCGGGGCCATCTACACATTGTCTGACTGCTATCCTCACGAGTGGCATGAGCGGGGTGATTCTCGATGGAAAAAAGATCAATCAGGAAATTTTGAGCGAATTGCGGCCGAGAATTGCGGCGCTCACCGCCAAAGCACGCCCGCCGGCGCTCGCCGTCGTGCTGGTGGGCAACAATCCTGCTTCGCAGATCTATGTTCGCAACAAAGTGAAGACCTGCCACGAACTGGGGATACGGAGTATCGAGCTGACGCCGCCGGAAAACACCACCACGGAAGAGCTCATCGAACAGGTCCTGCCTTTGACAACCGATCCCGAAGTCGATGGCATTCTGGTGCAGATGCCGTTACCCAAACAGATCGATGCGGAGCGCGTCACCCGCTACATCGATATCTCGCGCGATGTCGATGGCTTTGGAATCGAGAGTCTGGGCGCGCTGGTACTGAACCGCCCGGCGCCGCGCGCCTGCACGCCGGCCGGAATTCTCGAGATGCTGCAGCGCTACCACATTTCGCTCGCCGGCAAGCACGCCGTCATTGTGGGGCGCAGCGACATCGTCGGCAAACCCATGGCCCTGCTGCTGCTGCATCAAAACGCCACCGTCACCATCTGTCACTCGCGCACGCAGAATCTCGCCGAAGAGTGCCGGCGCGCCGACATTCTGGTCGCCGCCATCGGCAGGCCGGCCATGCTCACGCGCGACTTCATCAAACCGGGCGCGGTGGTCATCGACGTCGGCATGAACCGCCTGACTGACCGGGCGGAAGTCGAGCGCCTGTTTCCCGGTGAGCCTGCCCGCCTTGCCGCGTTTGAAAAGAACGGCGCCGCCCTGGTAGGCGATGTGGACCCGTCGGCGATGAAAGAACTATCGTCTTATTACACGCCCGTCCCCGGCGGCGTCGGGCCGCTAACGATTGCCATGCTGATGGCCAATACTGTTCAACTTGCCGAAAGCCATTTGCTGCAATAAGCTCAACACGGGGCGCAGCTCAGCCCCGTTTGCGAATCCATCCCACCGATGCTCAAAGTCGGCCTGACCGGCGGCTACGCCACCGGCAAATCCTTCGTCGCTCAGGAACTGGCGCGGCTCGGCTGCCACATTATTTACGCCGATGCGTTGGGTCATCAGGTGCTTCTGCCCACCGGTGAGGCGTACGCGCCAGTAGTCGCCGAATTCGGCGCCGGCATTCTGGATGAACAACAAAGAATCGATCGCAAGAAGCTGGCGGAACTGGTTTTCGGCAATCCAGCCCGCCTCGAAAAATTAAGCAGTTTCGTCCACCCCGCGGTCTTTCATCTCGAAGAGCAGATGCTCAAAAGGATTGCAGAGAGCGATCCCGGCGCCATCACAGTGGTTGAAGCCGCTATCCTGATAGAAGCAAAACGTACCGGCTGGTTTGACCGGATCATTCTCACCGCCTGTGATGAGGAGGTGCAGATTGCGCGCGGCATGCGGCGCAACGGCCTCACACGCGAGCAGGTGCTGGCGCGGCTGGCCAATCAGATGCCGCTCTCCGAAAAACGCAAGTACGCAGACTATATTGTCGATACGAGCGGTACGAAAGAAGAGACGGTGCGTCAGGTACAGGAGATCTATCGCGAGCTAGCGCGTTTGGCCCGGAGAACGTCAGAGTGAGAGTCAGGACATTTCTCATTGCGATGCTGATGACGTTGTGTTTCGTCTGGCTGACCTCGCGCGCCAACTGGAACATTCGCGATATGGCATCCCCGCTGCTCCGCCGCGCATCCACCTGGTCGAATCCCACCCAGGTCCATGGCGCCGGCCTGACCGTTGAAGAACAAAACAACATCGATATCTACAAGTCCGCCAGATTGGCTACCGTTTACATCACGAGCACCGCCGTCCGGCGCGACTTCTTTTTTCAACCCTATGCGCAGCAGAGCATCGGCTCGGGTTTTCTGATCAATGACGACGGTTTCATTCTGACCAACTTTCATGTCATATCGGGCAGCAGCCGTATCCAGGTCACGCTGCAGGATCAGACCCAGTACTTTGCGCGCGCGCTCGATACTGACCGTTCCGATGATTTGGCGCTGATCAAAATTGCGCCCAAGCGCAAGCAGGAATTTCTTCGCCTCGGCGATTCCGATCATTTGCAGGTCGGCCAGAAGGTGCTGGCGATCGGCAACCCGTTCGGGCTCGAAGGCACTTTGACGGTCGGCGTCGTGAGTTCCATCGGCCGCTCCATTCAAGGCGAAAATGATCAGCGCCTGGAAGGCATGATCCAAACTGACGCGGCCATTAACGGCGGCAACAGCGGCGGTCCGCTACTCGATTCCAGCGGCAATGTCATCGGCATCAATACTGCCATTCTGGGCCAAACGAACATGGGCATCGGCTTTGCGCTGCCCATCAATCGAGCCAAGGCGCTGCTGAGCGATTATCAGGCGGGCCGCATCACCGAGCGGCCGAAAGTCGGCGTGACCACCGAATTCGTTGCCGGCGATCTGGCCGAAGCGCTCGGCCTGCCGCGCCGCGGCGGCCTGCTGGTCCAGCGCGTGATTCGCGGCAGTTCCGAAGACATGGCCGGCATTCGCGGCGCGCGCGAAATCGTCGATATCGGAAACGTGGAACTCGGCATCGGCGGCGATCTGATTATCGCCATCGATGGCCAACCGGTTACCCGCGAGGACGCCCTCGTTCGCGCCATTGCGAACAGGCGCGTCGGCGATACCATCACGCTCACCGTTTATCGCAACGGGCGCACGCTGCAGATTCCGGTCAAGCTTTTAAGACCGCCAGCCGATCTGAGCTGATATTCACTACAGCTTCCTTTCACTCCGTCGTTGCAAACGGGCTGAAGTTGGTCGAATAGTCGAAGTAATCGACCCCTTCCGTCCGCTTCAGCAGATTCACAACCTTATAAGTCAGCGGCGTCATCACCGTCTCGTAGATCACTTTGAAGAGATAGCCCGAGATAATGAGCTGCACAATCACGCCGAGCGAACGCGTGCCGTAAAAAGCCACGAACATCACCACCGCTGTATCCACGGCTTGCCCGACAACCGTCGAACCAATGGTGCGCGTCCATAAGAAGCGGCCTTTGGTAATCAACTTTAACTTCGCCAGCGTGAACGAATTGGCAAACTCGCCGCACCAATACGCAATCAGGCTCGCCAGCACGATGCGCCCGACCGGTTGAAAGATGGTCGCAAACGCCGCCTGATCGTGGTATTCCGGCGCAGGCGGAATGATGGTAGCCAGCGCCGTAATGCCCACCAGAAGAAACGATGCAAAGAAGCCATACCAGATGGCGCGGCGTGAAGCTGCGTAGCCGTAAACCTCGGTAAAGACGTCGCCAAAAATATAGGTGATTGGGAAGAGCATTTGTGCGCAACTGATACGCAGATTGAGTGGCAGATGGGGCCGCAGATCTACTGCAAAGAATTTCGCAGCCACTATGTTTGAGATCAGCAGAACCACCACAAACAGCGTGATCAGCGTGTCCAGATACTTATAGCGGTGATCGCTGCGCAGAAGCGCACTGATACTCTGTTTTTCTTCTGTAGCTGCTGTCATTTGAGATGCACTGATTATAAGTGTTGCAGCGCGCTCCCGTACTCCGAAACTGTCTGGGCTACATAGAGATACCGCTATAATCGAAACGTGTTGCGTCGGCTGTGCGGCTGGGCCGCTGTTGTCTTTTTATTGGCCTGCGGACCCGGAATTCGCAGCAAGGAAAAGGTTCAGGAAGCAATCTTAAACCGTTTGCAAACGAAAACCGGCCTGGATCTCAATAGCCTCGACGTAACCACCACCGCAGTCACTTTTGACCGGAATATGGCTTACGCGACCGTCTCCATCCATCCCAAAGCCGATCCCAGCCTGCAAAGCATGATCATGAAGTACACGCTCGAAGACCGCGATGGCAAATGGGTGGTGACCAATGTCGCAGACTCGCAAGGCCACGGAATGGCAGGGCATTCTTCTGCAAGCAGCGACCAGAACCTTCCGCCCGGTCATCCTCCCATCGGAGGCATTCAAGACACGCCGCCCCCAGCCGGCAGTACAGGACGAAAACCATGAGAACCGTTGCCGTTTTAGGCGGAGGACCGGCGGGGGCTACTATCGCGGAGCGGCTCGCCCGCGCGGGCCTGCGCACCATCGTCATCGATGAAAAATTAGCCTGGGAGAAGCCCTGCGGCGGCGGCATCACTTACAAGGCCTACAGCCAATATCCTTACTTGCTCGAAAACGATACGCCTAAAAAGCTCGTGACCGGCACTACGCTCGCGGCCCCCAGAGCCGGCCGTGTGCGCATGGAGCTGAACCGGCCGCTGGTGATCTACTCCCGTTTTGACCTGAACGGCATGCTGCTGCGGCGCGCCGAAGCAGCGGGCGCCGAGATTGAGAAGAATCGTATTCTAGGACTCGACCGCACCGCTTCCGGCTGGCACATCCGCACGCGCACCAGCCGCATTGAAGCCGATTACTGCGTCGTTGCAACCGGCGCGCGCAATCCGCTGCGCGATGTCGGCACGCAATATACCGCCGACAACACCATGTACACGCTCGGCTATTTTGTCCCGAGCGATCAGGCCCATATCGATATCCAGTTTCTGCCCAACCTCGAAGGCTACATCTGGGTCTTCCCGCGCCAGGGTCACCTTTCGGTCGGCATCGGAGGCAAGGGTGAACCGGCGCAGTCGCTGCGCGCGCGGCTCGAAAAATACATGGACGAAAACGGCATCTCGCGCAAAGATGCCAAGTTCTTCGGGCACATGCTTCCGAATCTGAACCCTCCCGCCTGGCGCAACAACCGCCTCGCCGGTGACGGCTGGATCGCGGTCGGCGATGCCGGCGGCCTGGTCGATCCGGTGACCGGCGAAGGACTCTACTATGCTGTGCGCTCGGCCGATTTAGCCAGCCAGGTATTGTTGAGCGAGTCAGAGCCGGAAAAGAAAGCCGCAGGCTACCGGCAGCTCATAGAGAAAGATTTCGGCTACGATCTCACCTACGGCGCAGGTCTTGCTAAACGCCTGTTCCATGGCGCTATCCTCTTTGGAGCCGTGCCCACCCGCATGATCGATTTCATGCGCCGCAGCCCGCGCTTCTGCGAGATCATGCAAGACCTGTTTGCCGGCACGCAGCCGTACCTGGAGCTGAAGAGCCGGCTGCTGAAAAACGTCAACACGACGCTGCACGAGATTCTGATGAGCTTCCTCTTCCGGAAGGTGGTTCTAGGCTCCACCCAGGTATGACCACCGCGCAGTCGGAAGCCTTATTTCACCGAGCGCAGCAATCGATACCGGGCGGCGTCAATTCGCCTGTCCGCGCCTTCCGCGCCGTGGGCGGCACGCCGCGCTTCATCGCCCGCGGCGAAGGCTCCCACATCTTCGACGTGGATGGTAACGAGTACATCGATTACGTCTGCTCCTGGGGGCCGCTGCTGTTAGGCCACCGTCCCAAGCCTGTCATCGACGCCATTGCATCCGTCCTCGATCTGGGCACCAGTTTTGGCGCGCCCACCAGTCGCGAAGTGGAGCTTGCCGAATTAATCATCGATGCGGTCCCATCCATCGAGATGGTTCGCCTCGTGAATTCCGGAACCGAAGCCTGTATGAGCGCTTTGCGCCTGGCGCGCGGGGTGACGGGCCGCGAGTTAACGGTCAAATTCGAAGGCTGCTATCACGGCCACGTCGATTCGTTGCTGGTCAAGGCCGGTTCCGGCATCGCCACCCTGAGCCTGCCCGATACCGCGGGCGTCCCGCGCTGCTTTTCCGAAACCACCCTGGCGCTGCCCTTCAATGATCTGGACCGGGTGGAAACAGCCTTTCATGAGCACGGCGACCGCATTGCCGCCGTGATCGTAGAACCCGTGGCGGGCAATATGGGCTGCATACCGCCGCAGCCCGGCTTCCTCCAAGGCTTGCGGCGAATCAGCAACCACTATGGCGCGCTGCTCATCTTCGATGAGGTGATGACCGGCTTCCGCTTAAGCCGCGGCGGCGCGCAGGCTCTTTACGGCGTGGCGCCGGATATCACCACCCTCGGGAAAATCATCGGCGGCGGCTTGCCCATCGCCGCCTATGGCGGCCGCGCCGATCTCATGAAGCGCCTCGCGCCCGCAGGACCGGTGTATCAGGCGGGCACGCTTTCGGGCAATCCGGTCGCGGTCACAGCCGGAATTGCCATGCTGCGCTATCTCGAACAGCATCCCGAAGTCTATGAGACGCTCGATAAAATCAGCGCCGAAATTGTGGCCGGCCTGCCTGCGGACGTGCGCGTAAACCGCGCCGGTTCCATGTTTACCATCTTCTTCCAACCCGGCCCGCTAGCCGATTACGCAGCCGCGCGGCGATCGGATACGGCGCGTTTCGGACGATTCTTCCATGAGCTTTTAAATCGCGGCGTCTACTTCCCTCCCTCGCAGTTTGAAGCGGCTTTTGTCTCGACAGAGCACCGCCCGGACGACGTTGTCTTCACCCGCAAGGCGATTCGGGAAGCATTGGCCGCCGCCAGCGCATGAGCCGCCGCGTGCTGATCACCGGAGCGGCCAAGCGCATTGGGCGCGTGATTGCCATCGAGCTTCATCGCAAAGGCTTCGAAGTGGCGATTCATTACCATACTTCGCAACGGGAAGCGCGGCAAACCGCGCGCGAATGCGGGGATGCTCCCATCTTTCAGGCGGATCTTTCGAAAGTGCCGGAGATTCAGCGGCTGTTCGGCGAAGTTCGCGAGAAGTTCGGCCCGCTCGACTGCCTGGTCAACAACGCCGCGCGCTTCACGCGTTTTCAGCCCCTCGAAATCACCGAGGCCGATTGGGATTTCATCCACAGCGTGAATCTCAAAGGCGCTTTCTTCTGCTGCCGGGAAGCTGCCCGCCAGATGCGGGAGCGCGGCGCCGGGCGCATTGTGAACATCAGCTCGCTCGGCGGAATCAGGCCCTGGGCCGATCACGTTCATTACTGCGCCTCCAAAGCGGGCCTGATCATGTTGACGAAAGCGCTGGCCAAAGCGCTGGCGCCTGCAATCAGCGTGAATTCCGTCGCGCCCGGCGTGATCCTGTTCGAAAGAGACGACGACGAGGCCCAACGCATGATCAAAGCGACTCCCATGCAGCGTCCGGGAAAGCCGGAGGAAGTCGCCGATGCCGTGCACTACTTTTTAACCGCCCCGCCATTTATTACCGGACAACTGCTGGCGGTGGACGGCGGCTTGAGCCAAAGATAGCCGTCAGCCGTCCGGGCAACCAGAAAAGTAAAAATACGCGGCGGTAACAAAAGTAGCCAGCGATATATTTCCTTCCGCCCCAGCAACTTAACTCCTCCGTTGCCCCGAACCCCGCACACCCCCGCCCGATACTGGAGCCATCTTTATGGCAACACCAAAGCAAATCGCGGCCAATCGGCGCAATGCCCAGAAGAGTACGGGACCCTCCACAATCTCTGGCAAAGAAAAGGTCTCTCAGAACGCCTTGAAGCATGGCTTCTTCGGCATCTTCCGCGTCCTCCCCGGCGAAGATCAGGAACTCTACAACGAGATGCTCGAAGA
>JAJPJN010000093.1 GCA_021324185.1 Terriglobia bacterium
CCCGTACAGGTAATTTCGAATGTCGGTGGCAAACTCACTCACGGTTCCATAGCGCTTGGCCGCGTCTTTCGCGAGCGCTTTGGCCAGAATGTTGTCCAGATCGCCCTTCAGCAGCTTCGCCTTGGCCGCCCCGCCTTCACAAACTGTGCTTGCCGCCGGAGGTTCATCCTCCGCAATCGCGCGCGCAATGTCCCTGGCGCCCGCGTACGGCGAGCGTCCGGTGAGCAGCCGGTACAGCAACACGCCAAGCGAGTACACATCCGTAGCGGTCGTCACCGGGTCGCCGCGAAGCTGTTCCGGACTCGCATTCGACGGCGTCAAAACGCGTTCATAAACTTGCGTCATCTCCGCCGCGCCTTCCTCTGGCGCCAGCACTTTGGCTATGCCGAAATCCAGCAGCTTTATCTGGCCCGTTGCCGTCACCAGCACGTTGCCCGACTTCAAATCCCGATGTACGACAAGTTTCTGATGGGCAAACTGCACCGCGTCGCACACATCCACAAACAGCCGCAAAATCTCTCTGACGGGCGCCTGCCGGGCGGCTACGTATTCGTCGATGCGCTGGCCCTCGACGTATTCCATCACCAGATAGGGGCGGCCGTCGGACATGGTTCCGCCGTCGAGTAATCGCGCGATGAACGGATGGTCCAGCGCCGCTAATATCTGGCGCTCGCGGCGAAAACGGGCTACGAGCCGGGGATCGGAGCTGTTGATGACCTTGATGGCCACCTGTTTCTGATACTCGTCGTCGGCGCGCTCCGCTAAGTAAACATCTGCCATGCCGCCGGAGCCGAGTAGCCGCACAATGCGGTAACGATCGACGCAGAGCGGCGCTGCGAGCATCTCAAAAGGCGCAGATGCCGTTTCGAATACGTCAATCTGTGATTCGCGAGCAAGTAAGCTGATCGCGTCCCGGTAAAGCGTTTCGTCTTCGCCGCAAACGGATCGTAGCTTCGTTTCCCGCGCAGTTCCGGAGTAATCTTCCAACTCCTCCAGCACCCGCTTGAGCCGCTGCCACTGCCGCGAGGTTATGGTTCGGGCCACTCTAATTCCCTTAGCAGCCACAGCCGTGCCATTCGCCATTCGCGTTTCACGGTGGCTGTCGAAATATTCAACGCGGAGGCCGTCTCTTCCACCGTGAAACCGCTGAAGAAACGCAACTCCACAATTTGCTCCTGACGCTCGTCCAGTTCGCCCAGCCGGCTCAGCGCCGCATCTACCTGCTGGATATCCAACGCGCCATGGCCCATCGTTTCGAGCGCCGCGTCCAGCGGCACGCGAATGCCCCCATCCCGTTTCTGTGCGCTCCGGGTCTGCGCATGTTTTACCAGAATGCGGCGCATCATGCGCGCGGCCAGCCCCAAAATCTGCGCCTTCGAAGACCAATCCAGGTTGTATTGCTTCGCCAAGCGCAGATATGCTTCGTGAACCAGCGCAGTAGGCTGCAACGTGTGATCGGGCCGTTCGCGGGCCAGATAGATCTGCGCAAGGCGGCGTAAGTCGGCGTACAGCACCGGCGTAAGCTCATCTAACAACGCTTTTTGGTGCGAATCGCAGCCGCTATCCCGTTGCCCAAGGTTGTTGCTGTCAGACATCGAGAAAAAAACGAATCATACATGATCCATTTTCGGCGCAAATCGTGCGTTCTCTTGCGGAGGACCGTTTAAGGCTTCCCGAACGCGGAAGCCGGACCGCCTATGTCACGTACTGTTTTCACGATCTGCGTATCTTTATTGGGATTAGCAGCGCAACTGTCTGCGCAAAATTCGCCGGCTACCGCGCCGAGCGATCAGCCCCAGCTTTCCGCCGTCAAAATAGATTTTATCCCCGGGGAGAAAACCGTCTTTTACGACGATTTCTCCGACACCGCTCAGGACGAGCCGCCGGCACACTGGAAACTCCGCGACGGTAAAACCGAACTGCGCACCGGCGCCGGAATCCGGCAGTTGACCGCAGTCTGTCCTGTCAAACTCTCCATGTCCTCGGCCCCGTTCACTTTCCCGAAAAATTTTACGACGGAAATCGAAGCCGCCTTCGCCGGCCCTGGCCCCGACATCGTCTTTTATGCCTGGCCCAAGAATGTGGATGGCGGAATGACGCCTACCTGGGAGATCGGTATCAATGCCGGAGAAGTCTATATGAAAGGGCCCGACGGTGAAAAGATCGGCAATATACAGATGAAGCCTCCGCTGGCGGACACGCCCCTGAAAATAGCTCTCTGGGTTCAGGATGGCCGGGCCCGCGGCTATCTGAACGGCGAGCGCTTCGCCGACGTGAATCAGATGTTCGTGCCCGCTGGCGCCAAATCCGCCGACCACTGGACGGTGCGGGCGCGCTGCGATCGTGCGGAAGAGGGCTGGGCCGGCCTTCGCAACGTTCGTGTCGCGGAGTCCGCGCCGGATTTTTCGGCCGCGATCTCATCCACCGGCAAGTACGTAACGCACGGAATCCATTTCGAGACCGATAGTGACCGTCTGCAGCCGGATTCAGCGCCCATTATCCAGGCAGTGGCTCGCGCTCTGGATAAGAACCCGAATCTGAAGCTGGCCATCATTGGTTATACCGACAGCACAGGCAACGCCAATCACAACCTGGATCTTTCCAAACGGCGCGCCGAAGCAGTGCGCTCCGCGCTGGTGTCGCAATTCAACGTCGATGCGTCCCGGCTCACCACATCAGGCGAAGGCGCAAACAAACCCATTGGCAACAACGACACTCCCGATGGGCGCGCCCAGAACCGCCGCGTCGAATTCGTGAAGCAGTAAGCGCTGCGCTGTGGCGTCGCTAGCAGCGGCTTTAATGCCACATCTCGGCCTGAGTACAATCACACAAGCAGCCGGGAGCGCCATCTCGAGCGGATGAATCTTTATACAAAATTCGGCATTTCTACGGTTCTTCTGACGACGCTCGCTAGTGGTTTTGCCGCGACGTATCTCAACAAGGCGGTGGCTCTCATACAGCCAGCCGATCTAAAAGCCGATCTGGCGTTTCTGGCTTCGAATGACTTGAAGGGCCGCAGCGCGGGATCACCCGAAGATCACATCGCGACGGATTACATCGCGACTGAGTTCATGCGCGCCGGCCTCAAGCCGGTTGGAGATAACGGGACTTACTTCCAGAACATGGAAATCGTTACCACGAATCTCGATCCTGAGCACATCACCCTGACTGCGAAGATCGCAGGCGTCGACCACACCTATAAGTTCAATCAGGACTTTCGCTGGGCACGTCAGAGTTTGCACCCCGCGTCTGCTTGTGGCGGTATTGTTTTTGCTGGATATGGCATCGATGCTCCCGAATACGGCTACAACGATTTTTCTGGCGTCGACTTGCACGGCAAAGTCGCCCTGGTGCTCGGCCGCGAGCCGCAGGCGAACGACGCAGGCTCAAAGTTCGCTGGCGCTTGGGACACCTATCATGCTTTCTTTTGGGAGAAGGTCGAGGAGGTCCGCAAGCGCGGCGCAGCCGGTCTGCTCTTGATCCAGGACCGCACTCGCCGCGATTTCAAGCCAACGCCCGCCAGCTCTCCACGCGCCAGTGGCGGTCCCAGCTTTGCTCTTGCCGGGCAGATGTGGGACATACCCGTTTTCACAATCACTCGTGAGGTCGCCGATCAGCTTCTTGCCCCCAGTGGAAAAACGACGGACCGATTGCAAGCTCAGATCGATCGCACATTGCATCCCGCATTATTTGATGTTGGCGCGAGTTCGGCGTGCATGGCCAAGGCGTTTACGAACATTCAGACGCATAACGGGCGCAATGTGGTGGCGCTGTTCGAAGGCTCAGATCCCAATCTGAAATCGCAGGCCGTCCTGCTCACCGCGCATCACGATCACATGGGTGAGGCCAACGGTCACATCTACAATGGCGCCGATGACAATGCTTCCGGGGTGGCTGCTCTTCTGGAAATTGCGAAGGCGCTAACTGCGGGTAAAGCTCGCCTCAAACGCAGTGTTCTTTTCGTTTCCTACGATGGCGAGGAGCGAATTTTCCTTGGCTCTTATTACTACGTGACGCATCCCATTATTCCGCTCGATCAGACCATCGCAAACGTCAACCTGGACATGATTGGCCGCAATGAAAATGATGCCAACTGGCCAGTGCCGGCCGATGGCAACGCGAACATGGTGAACGTGCTCGGCACGCGCTACAATCCCGGCGTTCGCAAAGTAATCGACCACGAAAACGAGCACATCGGTCTGAAACTCGATTACAAAATGGACGTGGTTGATCCGGATTCGCTCTGGTCACGCAGCGATCACTTCTGGTTCGCCACGCTGCACATCCCGCAGGTCGAATTTCAGACCGGCTTGCATCCCGACTATCACACAGACAACGACACCTGGGATCGCATCAACTATCCGAAAATAACCAGGATCGTGCGCCTCGTGCTCCTATCGGTTGCCGACCTCGCCAATGCACCTCAGAAGCCTGCATTTATTCCTGCGACTGTTCCACCGCGGTGAACCCAGCGTCGCGCTGCTTCAGCGGTGGAATCACTCACTTTGTCCCTCGATTGAAAAGAACGAAAGAAGGCGCATCACTTCGGGCGGCCACTAAGTCGAGCCGACCATCTCCATCCAAATCGCCGCTAGCCATCCCATAAATTGTTCCCTTCCCATCGCCGAACGGATGCGCGTCGAATTTCCTGCCCGTTCCATCGTTGTAATAAATTACGCCAGGGGCATCAACGTAGCCCACGATAAGATCCGGGTGGCCATCTCCATTGAGATCCGCAGCAATCATCGAGTACGGCATACGTTCTTCGCCTTTCTCCGTTAATTCCGACGCGTTCGGATTCTGGAACGGAGTGTCGGACCCGAAATTGCCTTTGCCATCGTTGAAGTACACAAAGCAACCGAGCCTTTCCGGACAAGCGGCGATGTCGGGATGACCATCGCCATTCAGATCCGCCACGGCAATTGCGCGGATCGAGGCTTTGGCCGGTCCCCAAGGCCGGCCTTCGCCCGCCAGGTTCCGGTTGAAGAACACGCGGCTCTGGCAGTCGTCCCGGCACGGGAATATGACATCGTTTAAGCCATCACCGTCCACGTCTGCGATTACGATGCTCGCTGCGCTCGGCGTATCGCGCAGCGGGTTGCATTGGAAATGCAGCTTCCCTTCGTTGTAGCAAAGATAGGACGTCATCCCGCGATTCGCGACTGCGATATCTGGGTACCCGTCTCCGTTCAGATCTCCCACTGCCGCATTCCGTGTTGGCCATTTCGGATCGCCGTACGTTCCGCCGACACTGAAATGGCCCGTGCCGTCATTAACTAGCACGAGTTTCGGCTCGGGAGCGTCATTGCTCAGAACAATATCCAAATGCCCGCTCTTCGTCATGTCAGCAAGGGAACCGGAGTAGCTCTTCGTGGCGTTGCTCGGCAGCGGAGGGCCCGGAGCGAAGTGGCCCTTTCCATCGCCGAACAATACCTTGCTCGTAAGTTGCCAGTGCCGGCCTTTGACCAGCACAATGTCAGGATGGCTGTCGCCATTCAGATCACCAACGCTGGCGTTGGAGGATGTCTCTGACACAGCTTCGAGTGGAACAATCTCAAAACGTGTTATCGCGGCCAAGCACATACCCGCAAATGCCGCCAAAGCAGAGAAGACGATGAGAGCCACACGAGCCATGCGGGAATTATAGTCTGATTGGCAGGCATGGCCATTTGCGGCTTCGATTGAGATCGTCCGCCGCAAATTCGTCGATACCTAAACGGCCGGTATGCGACTCTCAACTGTGAAGCAGATTGCGATCCCTTCCAATCTAGTGTTTTTCCGTTCCTTGTTGCTGAACCCCAAGTCGATCGGGGCGGTGGCTCCCAGCTCTCTGCGATTGTCACGGTTTATTGCAGCGCGCGTTGGATCAGGCAACGGGCCGGTCCTCGAGATCGGCGCCGGCACCGGAGCCATTACGCGCGAACTGCTCGGCAGCGCAATCGAGCCGGGCAACCTGTTTGTGATCGAGCGCGATGCGCGCTTGGCTTGGTTTCTGCGCCAGAGGTTCCCAGGTGTCGTCGTGCGCTGTGATGACGCCCTGCATTGCGGCCAGATCCTGTCCGCGCACGGTGTACGGTCGGTGCAGACCGTTGTCTCGAGCTTGCCGCTGCGGAATATGGAGCCAGCGCGGAGGGATGCCATTGTGGAAGCAATGCTGAACACAATGGGCCGCAACGCCCAGCTCATTCAGTACACGTACACGCCATTCTGCCCCATTCCCCTCAAGCGGTTCGATCTGGCAGCGGAATGCCTGGGACGCATCTGGACGAACCTGCCTCCCGCTACCGTCTGGCGCTTTGTGAAACGGCGATAGGCCGCTTCAAACTATTGAATGGCGGCGATTGCTGCAAGCGCGCGGAAGAGCCGCCGGGGATATATCTGATCGGCAAGTTAGGCAGCAAAACCGTGACCACATGGAGCACAATGGGCTTTTGCGTGGCGCTGATGCTACCGTCCTTTGCGTTCGATCCGCTCTCGCTGTTTGCAGCGCTTGTTGTCTATGGCGCCATGGCCGGAGCGAATGACGTCTGTATCAATTCGCAAGCGGCGCCCACACCCGTGCTGCGCCCGAAAGCTGGCCGCTGATAGCTGACCGCTGATAGCTGACCGCTTGCACGTTTGACACCCCTTCCGCCCATTCGCTAGACTGGTGGAGTTCGAGCTTTCGAGCAGAGAGAACTAGTCTGTCTATGCGCACCGAAGTTCCGTCCCAGCACGAAATCACGCGTGCCTGGCACGTGATCGACGCCAATGAAGCGGTCCTGGGCCGGGTTGCCAGCCGTGCCGCTATGCTCTTGATGGGTAAGCACAAACCGATCTACACGCCATCCCTCGATGCGGGCGATCACGTCATCATCATTAATGCCGCTAAAGTCAAATTGACCGGCGGCAAAGAGAACCAAAAGCTTTATCGCCGCCACACCGGCTATCCCGGCGGCTTGATTGAAACGGGCGCGCGCAAGATGCGCGAAACGCGCCCCGCCAGAATGATTGAGTTGGCCGTTTCCGGCATGCTGCCGAAAACCAAGCTGGGCAAGCAGATGTACCGCAAGCTGAAAGTTTATGCCGGCGAGCATCATCCGCACCAGGCGCAGAAGCCGACTCCATTAGCGATTTAGGCCATGAAAGGATTGAGTTGCCAGCAAAATTAATTCAACAGTTAGGAACCGGCCGCCGCAAGACCGCTACCGCGCGTGTCTTTTTGCGGCCGGGCAAAGGTCAAATCACCGTCAATAACCGGCCGTTCGAAAACTACTTCGTCAGCGAGTCTGCCCGTGCCTATGTGCGGCAGCCGCTGCTCGCAGCCGAGCTGGCCGAGCGGTTCGATATTTTAATTCTTGCCAATGGCGGTGGGGTGACTGGCCAGGCAGGCGCTGCACGCCTCGGCATTGCCCGCGCCTTAGTCGAATTTAATTCTGAGCTCCGCGCTAAGCTGAAGGGGCTCGGATTGCTCACGCGCGATGCTCGCGCCCATGAGCGAAAGAAGTACGGCCAGAAGGGCGCCCGCAAGCGCTTCCAGTTCTCAAAACGCTAGTACGTCTTTCGTTTTGTATTCACCCTCAACCGGTCTTGCTCCAGGACACGCAAATTCCGCCTTGGGTCGCGTGCCCCGCTTGCCAGGACCGCAGAAACTTGGACAGAGCCGCAAGCCTCAAAGCGAGCGGTAAGGAGAACATTTGCCATCGATTTCGATGAAAGAATTGCTCGAAGCCGGCGTTCACTTCGGGCACCAGACCAAGCGCTGGAATCCAAAGATGAAAGAGTACATCTTTGGCGAACGTAA